>CAYLOF010000203.1:0-3864 GCA_964385215.1 uncultured Thermoplasmatales archaeon | reverse complement strand
ATATGGTAGGGCATTATCTCGGCGAATTTGCATTAACACGTAAGAAAGTGAAACATACTGGCCCGGGAGTAGGTGCTACTAGATCTTCTAAATTTATGCCTTTGAAGTGATGAAAAATGCAAAGATATTCAACTGATGTAGATCCAGATAAAACCGCAAAAGCATATGGATATGAGCTACACTGCTCTCCAAAAGATTCCATGAATTTAGCTTATGCTATAAAGGGAATGAAAACTGAAAATGCAAAGAAATTCCTTAAAGAAATAATAGAAATGAAACGTCCTCTTCCAGCAACGTTCCATAAACAAAAATTGGCACATCAAAAGGGGATAGGCCCCGGAAGTTATCCGCAAAAGGCAGCTAGGTACATGTTGAAAACCTTAGAAAATGCAGAAAACAACGCAGAGTATAAAGGATTCGACGTGGAAAATATGAAAATATCCCATATATCAACATACAGAGGCAGAATTATCAAAGGTATTATGCCCAGAGCACAAGGACGAGCTACTGACAAAAATAAAAAAACGACCGATATTGAAATAATCCTTGAAGAGGTAGAGTAATGGCAGGCGAACGTAAATTCATAAGGGAAAGCACAAACAGAATACTTATCAAAGAATTCTTAATCAAACAGATAGAAGGTGCTGGATTTGGTGGAATGACCATTCAAAGAACTCCAATGGGAACAAGGATAAACATAATGGTGGAGCGCCCAGGCATGGTTATAGGTAAAGGCGGGAGTAAAATAAAGGAGATAACCAGACAGATCAAAGATAAATTTAACGTGGACAACCCCCAGATAGAAATCCAAGAAGCAGGACGTAAGGCCCCATTGAATGCACAGATAATGGCAGAAAAGCTTGCCGAGGCACTTGAGAGAGGATGGCATTTTAGACGTGCAGGACATTCAACAGTTAGAAGGATTATGAGTGCGGGTGCAAAAGGCTGCCAGATAGTAATAGCAGGAAAACTCACCGGCTCGAGACACAGAACTGAAAAATTTACAGAGGGGCATATCAAATACTGTGGTGAAATTGCGAAGGAAGTTATGGATAGGGGATTTGCCGTATCGAAACTTAAGGCAGGAGTATTAGGCGTTAAAGTTGGAATCATGAAGCCTGATGCTAAATTACCTGAAGAAGTTGCACTAATACTACCTAAGGTGGAAGAAACAAAAGATAAAACATCAGAAACGAAGAAACCAGAGAGGAAAAAGGGAAAAGCAGGGACTGACATCAAAAAACTTATAGATATACCAGGTATTGGACCATCTATCGTCAAAAAGTTCAAAAAAGCCGGTATTGCATCATTAGAGGAACTAGGCGAAATGGATGCCAAAGAGCTTTCATCAATAGATGGTATTGGTAGCAAAACAGCTGAGAATATTATAAAGGAATTAGGAAAGTTGCTTAAAGAGGTAGCATAAATGGGTCTTAAAGCTAAAGAGATTAGAGGATTCACCTCTGAAGAAAGGCGTGAAAAACTCGAAGAATTAAAAAGAGAACTTATGCATGAAAAAGGGGTTGCTGCAATGGGCGGATCACCTCCATCTCCAGGTAAGATTAGGCAGTTGCGGACATCCATTGCAAGGATGCTTACTATCATGCGTGAGGAAGGAGAGCAATAAATGAGTGACATATGCCCAAAATGTGGCCTCCCTAAAGAGCTTTGCGTTTGCGAAGATATAGCACGAGAACAACAGAAAATTGATATAACGGTTGACAAGAGACGATATGGAAAAATGATGACCATCGTCGACGGCATCAACTCCAGCGATTTAGACATAGATGCACTGATAACAAAACTTAAAAAAAAATGTGCCAGCGGTGGCACAATAAAAGATGGCAAGATAGAGCTTCAAGGAGATCATAGAGCAAAAGTAAAGGAAACCTTGGAAGAAATGGGCTTCATGGTTGAAACATCATAAAGGAATGAAAGATTCCAGCCAAATTGATGCAACCAGAAATCTCCAAGAGATGAAATCATGAGTGAAAGAACATTAGCAAAAGAAGAGTTAATCGGGCTGCCCGTAACAATCAATCAATGTAAGGACCCCAACTGGATAAATAAAACAGGGACAATAATCGACGAAACAAAAAACACCTTCTTAATTAGGCTAAACAATAAAAGTAAAAGAATTGCAAAGAGCATCGCAAAATTTGAATTTGAACAAAATGGAACAAAAATACAATTAAACGGTTCAAAAATTGTATACAAACCTGAAGACAGGATAAAGAAAGCAAGGTGAAAAACCAATGGTAGAAAAAAATGAAGCAAGAAACATAGGATTAAATGTAAAGGCTCCTACAAAAAGCTGTAACGATAACAATTGTCCATTTCACGGTAGTTTGCCTGTTAGAGGGCAAGTAATAACAGGAGTAGTATCATCCATTAAAATGCAAAACTCAATCCTTGTAAAAAGAGAGTACATGCATTTTGTTCCAAAGTATGAAAGATATGAAAAAAGAACGTCATCATATGCTGCACATTGCCCCCCTTGTATGGAAGCAAAGATCGGAGATAAGGTAAGAATTGCAGAATGTAGACCTCTTAGCAAAACAATATCATTTGTAACTATAGAAAAATTATGAAGGAGAATAACATATGAAAGGTATTGCCGGTAGAGTGATGAGAGGGTTACCCGCGGGAGCTCGACTTGATTGCATTGACAACACAGGTGCAAAAATAGTGGAAATAGTCGCTACTCCAAAACTGAAGGGAACGCATCGACGTTATCCAAAAGCAGGAGTAGGCGACATGGTAATAATTAGTGTCAAGAAAGGCGCAGCAGATATGAGGCGACAACTCTTGAGAGCAGTGATAGTACGGCAAAGACGACCATTTAGAAGATCGGATGGAACCATGGTTCAATTTGAAGATAACGCAGCAGTGATAGTAACAGAAACTGGGGAAACAAAGGGATCTATGATAAAGGGACCTGTTGCATTGGAGGCAGCAGAACGCTGGCCAAGAATAGCTGCAGCTGCATCAATAATAGTATGAGTGGATTAAAAATGAAATCAATAAAACCTAGAAAACAGAGAAAGGCATATTTCAATGCTCCTCTTCACAAGCGGAGGAAGTGGATGTCTGCCCACTTAGAAGAAAATCTACTGTTGAAATATGATCTTAGACGGATACCAGTGGTCAAAGGAGATACAGTTAGAGCGATGAGGGGTAGCTTCAAAGGTCATGAAGGCAAGGTTTCACATGTCAACGTGAGAAGGAGACAGGTAGAAGTTGAAGGTTTGGTAATGACTAAAGCAGATGGTAAAAAAATTGCAAAGCCAATTCATGCAAGCAACTTACTCATTACAAAATTAAATTTAACAGATAGATGGCGAAGGGAAAAGCTAGAAAGAGACCTCTCTGAAGATGTGAAAAAGGGTATAGAAAGGGAAGCCGAGGAGCAAATCAGCGACGCAGAGGAAGAACAAAGAAAAGAGGAGGAAGCGGAAAAGGAGAAGGAGGAAGCTCCATCCGAAGAAACTGAAAAGCCAGCTGAAAAAATCGAAGAAGCCGAAGGGGAAACAGAAAAGCCAAAAACTGAATTGGAAAGAAAAACAGGTGAAAAGAAGAGCAAAACGGAAACGAAACCAAAGAAAACAGAGAAGACGTCTTCGGCCAAAGTAAAAAAGGAAGACAAAACCAAAATAGATAAAACTAAAGAAAAACCAGCTGAGAAATCCAAGCCAAAAGGAACTGGAAATACAAAAGCAACTACAGGAAAGAAAAACGTGAAAAAAACTCCTGCAAAAATCATAAAAAAGAAGGAGGAGGAAGATAAATGAGTAAACATCTAAAAAGATTAAACGCACCGAAATCGCTGAGATTGCATAGAAAGGAAAGGAAATGGACAGTGAA
>CAYLOF010000202.1:0-3887 GCA_964385215.1 uncultured Thermoplasmatales archaeon | reverse complement strand
GATTTTGGAAGGCATTTGGGAGTTTTGGTGTTGTCTTTTGTTTTATTATGATGATCTTGATGATTATGCTGCTTTCCTTTCAAACATGGACGGTTATGGCATTCACACCAGAGCAACAAGCAGCAATGCCAGGTATTGAGTTTGGTTTGGTAATCCCAGGTCTTAATCCCATACTCCCCTTGGAATATATTTTTTACATAATTCTGGCATTAATTGTTGCAGTAATTGTGCATGAATTCTCTCATGGCATTCTTACATTTGCAAGCAAATTAAAAGTAAACTCCTTGGGCATCCTTTATCTTATCATTCCACTGGGAGCGTTTTGTGAACCGGATGAAGAACAACTGCGAAAAACAAAAACATCTAACCGCATGCGTGTTTATGCTGCAGGACCAACATCTAATTTTGCAGTCGTTTTGGTTAGCCTTCTGCTTTTCTCTTTTGTTTTCATGTCTGCAGTTCAACCTATAGAGGGGACACACGTTTTTTATGTAGTAGAAGACACACCTGCAGATGAAATCGGTCTATCTTCTGGAGCAGTAATAACGGAGATCAACGATACCAAAATTACAAATTTATCAGATTTTTATAGTGTGATTGAATATACGAGAGCCGGACAAAATATAAATATCTCTTATTTTGAACAAGGATCCATTTATTCTACAAATGTGACATTGGCAGACCGATCCAATTATACAAAAAATGAATCCCATGAAAATCAAAGTTTTCTTGGAATAGGATTCAATCCTTACGGGGGATATGTTTCATTGCTTAAAAACCCATTTACCTACGACTTTCCTAATGGTTTGATATTATTATATGCTCTTCCGTTTTTTGGTTATCTGGCAGGATATAATCCAATTGCATCACCTTTTACAGACGCATTAACAATAACCGGTCCACTTGGTATCATACCTGACAATATTTTTTGGGTGATTGTAAATACTTTGTACTGGATTTTTTGGTTAAATCTCGCTGTTGGATTGTTTAATGTACTGCCCATAATCCCACTTGACGGAGGTTTTCTTTTCAACGACGCTGTGAAAGCATTTATAAAACGTATCAAAAGGAGTGTTACAAGTGAACAGAGAGAAAAGATTGCGAAAAATGTTTCTGCAGTAATATCTTTGATAGTTCTAATTATTGTATTATTTCCGTGGCTTGTAAAATACTTTTAGAATAATTGTTTGTAAAAAGAAAATACGCAAATTTTATTCGTCAATTTCTTCATATCTTCTTTTTATTTCCAATGCTTTTTCTAATAGACCCATTTTCTCACATCCTTTCATATGTTATACTTTATTAGTCATTATATTTAAACATAATGTGCTAAATTGTCAAAATGAAGAAATGTGCAACCAAGAGAAGTTAGAAAGACATGGCGATGGGAGAGGGACCTATTTTTGTTTGTCTCAGCTTATATGATGCTGTTGGTGATTCTTTTGGATATTTCATTGTGTCTTGATATATTCTGTATTTTTTTTAACCTACCTTTCTTAGCCTAAGTTTGCTAATTGGTGATATATTCTAAGAACGCTACATTGTAACAACTGTAAAGAAACTCGGTAACAATTGTACAACAAGCCCTTAATAAGAAAGTTTACAAAGTGTTTGAATATGGTGATGGATTACTGCCCGATATGCAGCCGTAAGTTAAAGTATAGCTTTGAAAATCAAATTGAGTGTGGGTATTGTGATAACTGCCACAAATATTTTGGTTGATACAGCAGGAAGATCGTTTTACCGATTAGTTGTCCTTTTCTACATTGACTTTGCAAGGTGATGGTATTTTCATACCTGCCTTACGAAGTGCACTTTTTGCACAATCAAAATTCTGTTTTGTCGTTTCGACTGTCATTATGATCTGATTTGGACGCACTCTTGCTGCCATTGAAACAATTTTTCCCCATGATGACCTCATTCCCTGGGAAACTCTATCGGCACCAGCACCAGTTGCCTGTTTATTTTCTCTTAGAATAACATGTGGATATGATCTGACTTTTAGTCTGTAATTAGTTGGCCCTGCTTTTTTTTCCATTGTACGGTTTGCAGTGATACGAGCTGCCTCCAATGAATTATGTCTCACTTGACACTCTTCAATAGCAACAAGTGAAAGCATTAATGGAAAATCTGCCTGTTTATTACCAAGGACAAATTGTGTAATGCGTGAGTTTGGTATGCCGCCCATATACTCTTTTCTAGTAGAAAGATTGCCCCTTACGTATCTGTACATGCTTCCTGGTTTTCGTGCCATTGTTCACATCCTTATCTATGCTCTGTAGGAAACTCGAAATAAATATGTTACTTATAACTCTTTTTACTGCTTTACCAACAGGTTGTTTTTGCACTTTCCCACATATAATTTAAGTTTTACTGCCATTTCTGTTAACTACCCAATCATATTTATTATTGATTTATTATAGTTGCCATAACCAATAACTTGTATAAATTATTTTTTAGCGTGCCTGTTTTTGCTAATTGCCCAGATGGCAAAGGGACAACATATGCCCCGTCCTAACACAAACACAAATTTAAAAACACATAGAAACCTATATAAAAGAGGGATTACTACGGTCAAATGCAATTGAGGGAAAACTTAAGTTCCATAGTTCTTTGAACTTTTGAAACTGCAGTTGTTTTTGCTCTTTTGTAATAAACAAAAACTCCAAAATTTAAGGAGGTGAAAAAGTGAAAGGAAAAGTAAAATGGTACAATGCAAGAAAAGGATATGGATTTATAGAAGGTGAAGATGAAAAAGATGTCTTTGTCCACAATACATCCATACCAGAGGGAACTTTCCTCAATGAAGGAGACGAAGTCGAATATGAGACAGAAGACTCTGACAGAGGTCCCAAAGCAGTAAACGTAAAAAAGTTGTAAAAACATCTTATTTTTAAAGGACAATATAGGACGTTAGGATAATTTGTTTTTCTCTTTAAATTATTTTTTGGTGGGGCGTTAGCCCCTTCTTATTTTTTATTTGATAACTCTTTTTACCGTAGAGATATTCTGTTTTTTAAAAAAACATCCTTTGACTTGAGTGCAAAATTCTTTAAATATCGCAATAGTTTCCAGGTAATATGGATTATTCCTTAACTGAAGCTAGAAAAGAAATAATATCTGCATTAGAAAACGCATTAGAACAACTGGAATATAATTATGACGCGAAACTAGAAATGCCCTCTGAGGAGCTAGGTGATTTTGCATTTCCTTGCTTTCCTTTAGCGCCCATAGCAAAAAAATCACCGAAAGATATAGCAGAAGACATTGCAACAAAGATAAAAAAATGCAAATGGATAAAAAAAATCGAAACTGCTGGCGGGTATGTAAATTTCTTTTTAGATAAGAAACTTCTTATTGCATCCGCTCTAAAGTCAATTGATGATAAAAAAGGAGATTATGGCACTCTCCAAAAGAAAAATAAAAAAGTAATCATAGAGCATACTTCAGCCAATCCAAATGGTCCTTTGCATGTGGGCAGAGCGAGAAATCCAATCATTGGTGATACACTTGTCAGAATTTTTAAGGCTGCAGGATTTGATGTAGAGTCACAGTTTTATCTTGACGATATGGGCAAACAGGTGGCAATACTTGCTTGGGGGCTTGAAAATTTAAATTCAAAAAAGATGCCCAAATCTAAATCTGATAAACCGGATCACAAAACTGTTGGATTCTATCAACTAGCCAGCAAACTCATGAAGGGCGATGAAAAGATTTCAAAGGAAATTGGTGAAATTGTTAGAAAGAGTGAGATCGGGGAACGTGAAACAATAGAAAGCATACACAAAGCATATTCGCCTGTCCTTGAAGGTATAAATGAAAGTTTACATCGAATAAACATAACCATTGATAATTATATCCCTGAATCAGATTTTGTAAAGGACAAA
>CAYLOF010000201.1:0-3892 GCA_964385215.1 uncultured Thermoplasmatales archaeon | reverse complement strand
ATTTCTACGATTTTATTATTGATCTTTGTCTGGTTGTTCTTTCATTTTCTAGTGCCCATAGTTTATTCTATTGGAGATGACACTAAACTGATTGTTATTTTTGCCGCTTGGGGTACATTTACATATGTTTTATACAACGCATATTTCAAGAAACGTCTTTAATAAAATTAAGAGGGGGATACTCATATATATCCAACCCTCTGATTTTCTTCTCCACATACTTCAGCTTCACTTTTAATTGACTGTTTTTTAATCTGTTTTTTTTCAAAATATTCTCTAATCATATCATCACCAACATGATCATATCTAAACATTGTCTCTATTTTACAATATCGTGCTTTCTGCTGTATGATTTGAGTTGATGTGGGTAATGCATAGTATAATTCTGTAGGGTCATTGAAAGTACGCCTGTTGGACAGGAGAAAAACAGATTTATAAGTTAATAAATGTTACAAAAATAAGTATGGTGAAAGGAAAATGGAAAGATTGCTTTACACATATTCATTTATTAAAACATTATGTGATCATAATATAAGAGGAATCTAAATGGTACAAATTACAGGAATTGAAAAAGAAACAAGTCATAAAAATAACGATGCTGAATTGTTAATTAAACTCATTCCGATAACTAAAGGTCCTTTATTAAAAATTAGAAAGGAAATAAGAAAATCCTTTATAAAAGCAGCAATTTCCGGTTTTGATATTGGATCAATTATTGAAGTAAGAGATATTTCTAAAAAAGTTCATGAATTAGTAAAAGGTATGGTTGATAACCAAACAATAGTATCAAATCTAAATCAACTACAAGATAATGGAATTGTACAACACATAAGCAATTTGAAATATGAAATTAAAAAGAAAATTCAATTAACAGATCTCAAAGAAATAACAGAACCTGCATGGGCTGAATTCTTAAATTTTATAAAAATAGAATACAAAGATTATGATCCTTTTCTAGATAAAAACACACGAAAAATATTTGATCATCTAATTTTAGATATTATCAAACGATTCGTCATATCCTCAGATCCATTGGAGAAAAAAATTGATCAATTACCACTTGAGAACTTCGAAAATAAAATAGATCATCTCGTTAATCGTTTTCAAGTATCTGCTGGATTATCAAAGAAAATGTCTAAAATATTATTATCATATATACAATCAAATCACCCTAAACTTTCAAAATTGATTTTTGAAAATTATTATTGGATTGCTAATATGCATTTATTAAGACTTGAAAATTCTTTAAAGACAAAGGATTTATTAAAAGAAATAAAGTTTTTATTTATTGATACTCAATTCTTGGTTTCGCTTTTATGTAATACCAATCCATTATATCCATTAACTTGTGCTATTGTAAAAAGATGTGTAAACTTAGAGATACCCATATATTATACGCAACGTACACAAAAAGAAATGAAAAGTTTTATTTTAGGTACAAAAAAGGAAATGCAAGGTTTTTCAAAATCAAAAAAGAAACACGGCGTAATAAGAAGTCAATTTATCGAGGATTTTCTTAAAAAGGATATGACCTGGAATGAGTATATTACAATAATTGAATCTTGGGGAGATGTCGTAAAAAAATGGAATATTACCACAAATCCAAAATCATTCTTTAAACATGAGAATGAAATGGACAATATCGACAACGATGTTTTCGCATATGTCATGAGAACCTTGCCAATATTAGATAGAAATAGAAATGAAGGAAGATCGGAAAAAGATCCAAATTATACATATAAGTTAAGAGAAATCCCTCAAATTGAACATGATGCCTTCTGCTTGGGCTTGGTTTCTAAAATTAGGGGCGATTTAAATGATAGTGGAAAAAAGGCTATGGGGCCCTGGTTTGTTTCATTTGATAATTTGGTAAGTCTTACGGATGCAACTTATTTCAAAAGTAAAGAGGATTTAGGATTAGTTATTCAACCAAGATCTTTGTTTAACTTTTTATTAGTATATTCAAAATTAAATTTTGAAAAAGATGATGAATCTTTTATTGCTGAAGCAGTAATAAAATATACTACATGTTATCAAGAAACAAAAATTACAATTGATGAATACTCCCGTTTAATTACAAATAAGATAGGCTTAGATCAAGAAAACGTTGATTTAGTTAAAAGAGTTTTAATTAAATCACCACTTCGCACTGAGTTAGATAGAGCACTCAAGCTTGATAGCGGAAACGAAGCAGATAAAATTGCCTATAAGATTTTAACTGATGAATCATTAATTAATACAATTATTAGTGAAAGAGAAACAAAGGAAAAATTAAAAAATGTTGCTAAGAGGTTAATTGAAGCCGAAGAAGAATTAAAAAAAGAAAAAGTTAAAACTACGGTTTTAACAGAAGCTTTAAAAGAAAAACAAAAAATTGAAATTACCACAAATGTAAGTATAAAAAGTGAAGTAAGTGGATTAATAAGAATATTGGAGGCTAATGAGGCATTTGAAAATAATCTTTTAGAAAAACCTCCAGAAAAACCATCGCAAAAAAATATTAAAGGATGGCTGGAAAGAATAAAATCAACAATTGAGACATCTAACAAAATAGGCGATGGAATCCAAACCTTGTTACCATTAGTCACCTATTTATTGGGACAGATGGGTTGATAAAACTCTAATCATAGCCTCTTGACTAGAAAAACAAGATATTGCTTCCCCCGCCAACCCTACGTCCACGCCTTGTAACTAATTGATTGCGATATACTGCTTCATCATTCATCTTTTCTTAAAATAAAATAAAGACCAAGCAACAAAAGTACAACACCAACAAGTTGCATACTCGTTGGAACTTCAGAAAGCATATAAAAAGCAAGAAGCGTAGCAAACACGGGAGTTGAAAGTTCAAGTGCAGACGTTTGAGCAGCTTTTATTCTTGTAAGAGACTCATAATACAAAATTGTACCAACACCAACTATTATCCCAACAGCGACCTGATAATAATTTTCAATAAAAAAACTATTATTTGCTATCAAATAGATTGAAAGAACAACAGCGACAATAGAAAATCTATAAAATGAAAGAACACCCGTATTGAGATGCTTTACATATTTCCTTGTCACAATTGCGGTGGTTGCCCATGCAATTGTAGCAGATAAAACAAACAAATCCCCGATAGTACCGAATTTAAAGTTCATAAAATTTTCAAGAGTACCTGTTGTTACTAAAATACCTGACGCCATCATAAGTAAGATACCTATATAATCAAGAGAAGTAAGTTTATCTGATTTAAGAGTAAAAATTCCAAACATTACAATAAACACAGGTTGCATGTGGGCAATAACTACTGCATTAACGACTGCCACTTGAGAAAGCGAAAAAACATACATGAAATCAGCAAAAAGTGCTGCGACAAGCGCGATATAAATCATCGGCGCAACATCTTTTTTTGGTATTTTCAATTCCTTTGGCTTTCTTTTTATTAAAATATAAACAAGAGCAACAAGTAGGGCAAAAATCGCACGGATTGTATTCGTTTGAATAAAATCTGAAGTTTCATATGATAACTTCACAAATATGGGCTCTATTGCCCACATAATACTTGCAAGAATAATTGCGATAATGCCTATGGTTTTATTTTTCACAACGTGAGAACTAAAAACATCTATATTTTGTTTATGAAACCAAAAAAGCGAACTGCCAGATATGTGCTCCAATATTTAAATAGAAAAATGAGTGTAGCTGGATTTCTCCTTACAAACTCTAATCATAGCCTCATGACGACAAACATCAACTATGTTGTCAAACTCTAATCAAAATCTTGATTAGATTATCTCACACTCTTTAGATACTCTTTGAGAGCGCGTTTTGATGAGTACCACACATTTTCAATTTTAACAGCATCCAATTTACCTTGTCTAGCTCGAAGACTAAGGTACTCCTGAGAATA
>CAYLOF010000200.1:0-3898 GCA_964385215.1 uncultured Thermoplasmatales archaeon | reverse complement strand
CATCACAATGGATTATAGAATCTGGAACATGAGTGATGGTTGGACTAACTGGATGTCTTATACACCTGGTGCCGCTATAATGTTCGAGGAGGAATGTAAACATTACTTGGAAATCAGAGCGTCTGATTGTCTTGGAAATACAGTTATTGACAATGAGACTTTCTATGTTGATGAAACTCCACCAGTGATTAATAAAGTTGTTGGAGAGCCAAATTGTTACATTGAAGATGATGAATATTGTGTCAATCTTAGTACAATAATTACGGCAACTGCTACAAACGAAGGATGCTGCATAAATTCAACCATCACAATGGATTATAGAATCTGGAACATGAGTGATGGTTGGACTAACTGGATGTCTTATACACCTGGTGCCGCTATAATGTTCGAGGAGGAATGTAAACATTACTTGGAAATCAGAGCGTCTGATTGTCTTGGAAATACAGTTATTGACAATGAGACTTTCTATGTTGATGAAACTCCACCTCCAATGCCAGTTAAACATGTAGGTGAACCCAGCGTATACCTAGGTATCGATAATGAAACTGGTACAGATCAATGGATAATATGGGACCAAACAGAAATCTGTTTCAATGCATCTCAGGAACCTGATGGCTGTTGCCAATCAGATGTATTCATTGAATATAGAGTTTGGTATAATGGTGAATGGGTCATAAATTGGACAGATTATATAGATTGCATTACCTTATCTGGAAACTGTGTGCATTATCTTGAGGCAAGAGCTTATGATTGTATCGGAAACCGTGGGGAAATAGACAACGAGACTTTCTGGGTATGTGGACCAGGTGGAGGTACAGACCCTCATATAATCATTGAGGAGCCTGAATTTGGATCTGAAACCGACTGCGAAAACGATACACTTAGAGTAAAAATAAATGCCTGGGACGGTGAAACACCAAAAGATGAGTTAACTGTCAGATTCTGGATACCCGGTGGAAGACGTAATGCACCAACATTATGGTATGACGCACAATACAATGAAACAGATGATTGTTTCTATGGATATATAGATGACATCTATAAATATCAAAATGGAGCACAGCTAACAATTGAAGCAGCTGTTATAGATGGAGATGTCAATGTTGAGTTTGCATTCCCAACATCATTTGAAGTATGTAGTTGTTCGATATATGATTATTGGATGCAAGACGGATGGAATATAATAAATATAGTTGATTTTACTGGTGACAACTCTGTTGAGAGTGTAATGTTCTCAATCGATGGTCAATATGACTGGGTATTTGAAGCAGATACATGGGACAGTTACTATACTGGAAGGCCGATACAGTCACTAACAGAGATAACAGCTGGAAACTTCTATTGGGTACACATGAATAATTCCGAAGGTAGATTCTATTTAGGAGAATGCATGGAAGAAGGAGAACCTAGTGTAAGTCTCAATAAAACAGTATGGAATGAAACTGCTGAAGAATGGATGGATGAAACTTGGGAATATGTTAGCGATGTTCCTTCGATTGAAAACACAACATTGTTTGTAATATCAGATATGGGACAAACCTCTCCATATATTACAAAGCTTCAGGCATATGCAATAGGCGAGGATGGAACTGATTTAACCTTTGCAGCAGAACACATTCTTCCAAATGTTGGATGGGGTGCAGTGAGTATGGCCCTTGATGATGTAAACAATAAACTGTTTGTTAGCTATGAAATGAATAGCACTGTATTTGTTTTCGATGCAGAAACTTACTCTGAGATTCATAAAATAGTCACTCCAGGTGGTGATCCAGCAGGAATGGTTGTTGACACGTCAACAAACACTCTTTATGTAGTAGATAGAGGACAGACAACGATCTATATGTATGATACTATAACTTACGCCTTTAAAGGTACGGGAATCATATCCACTGGAGCATATGGTCTTGGATTTGATAGAGTACATAATCATCTGTATGTGACCCATGGTTCTTCCTCTATATCCGTATATGATGCTAGTACATTCACATTGCAGACGTCATATGACACTGGACATTCACCTCAAACTGGTATTGCAGTGGATGATACTAACCCTGCAAACATTATATTTTACACGACTGATAATACAGGGGGCCCTAGTGGAAATCAACTTACTAAATTTGAAACTTCGACGAGTACTATACTATATAATGATACTATCTATTGTCCAACTGGTGTAACAGTTGATCCTTCTACAAATATGGTTTATATTACCACAGCATCGCCAAGTATTGAAGTATACAATGCAACAACGCTTAAGAGAGTTAATAAAATTGATCTTCCATCTTCCTGGGCACCTACAGATCTTTTTGTTGGCGAGGTAACATTCGTGCAAGATCCAGCAACCTTTAAAATCGAGGTTTGTAACGATGGGGAAGTAAATCTTACCAATGTTAACATAACTGACTGTTTGCCGGTAAATCTTACTGCGGTGAACTGGTATAACGCTCAAGTAACTTCAACCTTTGGACCTGTTACGTATACCCAAACAATATGGAACGAAGGTCAATGTAGCAGCTGGGAAATCAATGAGGAAATACCTATTGGTGAATGTATTACCATAGAATTTAATGGCCTAGTATGGAGCTGTGAAGAACCATCTGGTCACATTAACTTTGCGGAAGTAACAGCTTCTTATGATGGCGACTCAGTAAGTGATGACGATACTGCTATAGTATGGGGAATTTGCGGAGAATTAATAGACTAGGTATGAATCGTAAAGACAAATATATAAACCATGAAAACAATAAATCATTATGAAGATAATGAGGAATGAGATAATGAATAAAAAAAAGATGTTGTCAACTGTACTGGTAGGAATGATCTTCTTATCAGTTGCTGTAGCGATTATTCCAACAGCATCCGCTAAAGGCCCAAAATCCATATATGGTTACGTTTATATAAACGATGAACCTGCAGATGCAGGTACGAAGGTAAAAATTGAAATTGATGGTGACATATACAATGACTTAACTGATGGATCAGGCTGGTATGATATAGGTTTACCATCAGGATATGAAGGAAAAATAGGTTATTTCAAAGTGACCAATAAAAATATAGTTCCAGATGATAACAAATCGGTTCTAATAGGATCTGAAACCGGATATTTCATAGATTTACATGTTACTAAAACATCTAGTGGTGACGACGATGACGACTCCGGTGGTGGAGGCGGTGGCGGTGCACCACCTGCAGGACCAACTAACATGCCGCCGGTAGCAAATGCATCTGCAAGTGAAACATTTGGACTCATAGGAGAGTCAATAAATTTTAACGGTTCTCTTAGTACTGACAGTGACGGTATAATAACCAGGTACGCTTGGAATTTTGACGACGGTGCAACAGGAAACGGAAAAACGACAACATACACATATTCAAGTAGCGGAACCTACCATGTAGCTTTAACAATTACTGATGATGGTGGTGCTACAGATGAAGACACTATTGATGTTATAATTTCAGTGGCGAACAACCCGCCGACAAAGCCAGCTGTGAATGGCCCATCGACTGGAAATAAAAACACTGCCTATGATTACACAGCGGTATCCACTGATGCAGATAATGATACAATACGATACACCTTCGACTGGGACGATGGCAGTGCAAATACTGTAACAGATTTCCTATCAAGCGGAACAGCAACTACTCAAACACATAATTGGGCCGCTCCTGGAATATATGAGATCTCCGTGAAAGCATATGACAACGAAACAGACTCAGCAGCAACAAAATTAACTGTTTTAATAGACACGCATTGGGTCAAAGATATTGGTTATCTTATTGATGATGACAGTGATGGAGCCTACGACACTTTCTATAGCAATTCAACTAAAAATCAAACAGATATTAATAAACAAGATGACGGCACTTATCTAATAGACAATGATGGAGATGACAATTG
>CAYLOF010000199.1:0-3924 GCA_964385215.1 uncultured Thermoplasmatales archaeon | reverse complement strand
CTCCAGAAAGCCTATCAGTTCAAGATGAACTAGATATTATCAATGCTGCATCCAGTGGAGACATTTGTGCGGTGATTGACAATTTACAGAGTGGAACTGATTTTGGCGCCAGAGTCGCATCAGAATCTGGAGCAAGTCACATTATTTTTACAAATTTTCCAGGTGCAATTCCAGGTACCGACACTTATTTGGAAATGATTGTCTATAACACAAATCAGCTTATGGAAGGTATTGAAGCTTATGAATACAAACAAGGTGGATTGCAAGAGCTTGAAAGCCAAATTTCAGAACTTGAAGTGCAACGAAACACATCTTTAGCAATTGCGGCAATGTTTGGGATTCTCACATGTGTTTTTGTCGTGATGTATAAGAAAAAATAAAAAGGGATAAAGAATGAATGAAACACTGAGAGAAATCAAACGATTTCATGGTCATATTGGCCCCTATGCAATAATTGGGTATAAAATGGGAGAACTTGCAAATAAAACGCTTGGCCCAGATCCATTCTCAAAGAGGGTAGTTGTTTGGACTGGTACAACGCCACCATTGTCGTGTATCATTGATGGACTACAGATGAGTTCAGGATGTACTTTGGGAAAAGGAAATATCCTGGTGCATCAGAAAGGTTCTCCAAAAGCACAGTTTACAAGCGATGATGGGAAAAAAATAGAAATAACATTAAAACCTAGCATTAAAGATGAGATTGATACCACGGTAACGGAAGAAAATATTGTTAGTTTTTCTGAGAAATTCTACCATAGAACCGATCAAGAACTGTTTGATATCTTACAATCTGTGTGAAAAGCACCATGAACATTATTGAACTTAAAAAAATTGAAACGATTTATGAAGGGGAGAAAATACCTGTTATTCGCGACATTAATCTAACAATTAAACCTGGAGAATTGATTGCAGTTATTGGACCAAATGGTGCAGGAAAAACAACACTTTTAGAAACAATTAATGGCCTTCTTGGATATACTGCAGGAAAAGGACTTGTTTTTGGAAAAGAAATTTCAAAGAATAAAACAGAAATTCGCAGGGAGATAGGGTATGTTATCCAGAATTTTGAGATGGATCCTCTAGCACCTTTTTTATGCAAAGACATTGTAATGTCCGGCAGAACTGGAAAAATAGGTATGTTTCGTTTCGCATCTAAAAAGGACTGGGAAGCAGTCTGGCACAGTATGGGTCTTGTTGGAATGATTGATTTTGCAAATAGACCTATAGGGAAATTATCTGGCGGAGAATTTCAAAAGATTCTATTGGCACGGGCACTTGCACAACAGCCAAGACTTTTGCTTTTGGATGAACCATTTTCAAATCTTGATTTTTCTGCACGAAAGCAAATAGAAATATTGCTGAATAGGATACATGAACAAAATCAGATGACCATCGTTATGGTTTCTCATGATCTCAGTTTTGTTCCGTCAAGATGTTCACGAATCATTGTTTTAGATAAAGGTGAAATTATTATGGATGGGGAGAAAGAGAAGATTTTGGCATCTGACACCATCGACACAATTTTTCATAAAAGAGGAGAGGGGCAATGATTGAACTACCTATTGTGTTACTCATCACTTCCATTCTTGGAGCGGTGCTTGCTGGTTTTGTCTGTTCTACCATGGGTGTCTTTGTTGTGAGGATGAATCTTTCCTCGATTGGATACTGTATGTCTCACGCTGCATTTGCCGGAGCTGCGTTTGGATTGATGATTTCGATTGATCCTTTGATAAGTGCTGTGATGTTTTCATTTGGTACGGCACTGATTCTTGGTCCACTCGCTGAAAAAGCACGGCTTGAGAGTAACGTCGTGATAGGTTTTCTTTTCTCTATTATGATTGCCCTGGCTTTTATATTTCTAAATTTCATCCCGGGCCAGGCTGCTAGCGGAGCTGCATTACGGATTCTGTGGGGAAGTATTTTCTCAGTGGGATATAATGATTTGATATTATTAGTGGTGCTTTCTTTTGCTATTATTTTATTCATCACATTGTTTTACAAGGAATTGCTTGCTGTAATGTTTCATAGAAAACTAGCCGAATCTTCAGGGATCAATACCAAACTGTTTTATTTTGCTGTGCTCTTTTTCACCGGTTTTGCCGTTTCTCTTTCGTTACAACTAGTGGGTGGACTATTGGTATTTGCATTGATTGTAAATCCAACCTCAACGGCGTATCAGTTCTTCTATGATTTTAAGAAGATAGTGATAGTTTCACCGGTAATTGGCGTTGTAAGTTGTCTGGTTGGATTTTACCTATCGTTGATTACAGATTTCCCCATAGGCGCGTCGATTGTGGTAATATCTGCAGTGTTTTTTGCCATTGCAATTATTGTCTCACCAAAACGTAAAAAAGGTAAGGGCAAGCAGTATAAATTAGCACGTAAGCGATGTTTAAACTGAAAAACACATTGTTTATTCCCCCTATGTTTTATACACAGTAAGACTTAAACTATAGTCTCAGGTATTGGGTATTCTTATGCATGAATGGGCACTAGCTGAATCGGTACTTACAGCAGCAGTTGAAGCAGCAGAAAAGGAAAAACTAAAAACAATCAGTGAAATCAAAATAAGCATAGGTGAATTGCAGCAAATAGAACAGGAAATTTTTGAATTTGCTCTCGGCGAAATTATCAAATCCCAAGGTGAAAAATTGAAGAACGTAAAAACTATCATTGAAACTGAAGAAAGCACATTGAAGTGTAAAAGCTGTGGGCATATATGGAAATTTAGCGATATGAAGAAAAAACTCAGCGAGGATGAGTCTGAAGCGATACATTTTATCCCAGAGGTTGCCTTCGTTCATACAAGATGTCCTAAATGTGGCAGTCCTGATTTTGAGATTACGTCTGGCCGAGGGGTCTCAATCACGTCGATTAAGGGAGAAAGGTAGGAGTTTATGGAAGTAAGAATCAGCGTCATAGAGAAACGATTGAAAAATGTTAAACGAGTTATCTCTGTAGCAAGCGGTAAAGGCGGTGTCGGTAAAAGCCTTGTCGCGTCTAGTCTGGCACTGAATCTGGCAAATAAAGGTTACAGAGTTGGGCTGTTCGATCTTGATTTATATGGTCCTTCTTCACATATAATACTCGGCGTAAAAAGACAGGGATTTCCAGAGGAAGAAAAGGGAATAACCCCTCCAAAGGTTAATGGTATAGACTTCATGTCGGTTGTCTACTTCACAGAAGACAAACCTTCTCCTTTTAGAGGAATTGATGTTTCAAATATTATTATCGAACTTCTAGCCATTACACAATGGGGTTCGCTAGATTACCTTATTATCGATATGCCGCCAGGCATAGGAGATGAAACGCTGGATGTCATTCGTCTTATCAAAAAAAGTGAATTTCTTGTGGTTTCTACACCTTCAAAAGTTGCACTAGGTGCAGTGAGCAAGCTTCTGAAGTTGTTAAAAGAGTTGGAAATCCCAATCATTGGCGTTTTAGAAAACATGGTCATGACAAAATCTTCATTCATTCAAAATGAGGTCGGTAAGCTGGGTTTGCCTTATCTCGGCTCGATATCCTTTGATAAAAATCTTGAGGAATCGATTGGAAAGCCAGATAGACTTTTAGACGCCGATTTTATGAAAGATTTAGACAAAATATTAGAGGGAATCAATCTTTAAAATGACAGGAGAATTACCTTCTGTGATGAAAGGCAGCTATCTTTTGATCGTTGAACTAAAGGACGATATGATCATATCAATTGGTAGGAAAGGAAGGAAACGTTTTGACAAAGGCAATTATGTGTATGTGGGATCAGCATTAAATGGATTAGAACAAAGAATACAACGACATCTAAGAGCCGATAAGAAAATGCATTGGCACATTGATTATTTATTAAAACATGCAAAGATCACAGATGTGTTTTACAAGAAAAGCGTGCACAAAGAAGAATGTGACATTGCAAAATCATTGGAT
>CAYLOF010000198.1:1569-3934 GCA_964385215.1 uncultured Thermoplasmatales archaeon | reverse complement strand
TGTGTCTGGCGGATAAACGATCGTTCGTCCTTATCTTTCATTAATCCCTCATCTATCGGTATGCCTGATTCTCGTGAAAAACCAGTAGCATAACGTCGCCCTGACTCAGGTACAGGGACAACAATATCTGCGCCAACTGGACTTTCTTTTGCAAGAAGTCGCCCTATTTTAACACGGACATTGTGAACAGATCGTCCGTTTATACGTGAATCTGGTTTGGCAAAATAGACATATTCGAACATACAGGGTTTTTCATGTTTCTTTATTATTTGTTTTTCATAAATAGTGCCATCCTTGTCAATGATAATTACTGATCCGCCGGGTATGTCCTTTACATATTCAAAATTAATTTTCTTAAAAACTCGCGTCTCTGAAGTAAGGCAATACATTCCATTGTCTTTCCCCAGCACCAATGGTCGAATTTTATAAGGATCTGTCATTGCAAAAAGAAAAGGGTTATCACCTGAATCTGCAAGAAATAGTGCGGAGTAGCTACCTTTCGCCTTACTCATAACATCTTTGCATGCTTCAAAAATCGTGTCAACATTCAATTCTTTCTTAAACAGATTATCTGCCATTGGCAAAAGTAGCCATTGGACATCACAATCGGTTCTTGGCTTCCGTTTAGTCATTTTTGATATCTCGGAAGAATTGTAGACGTTGCCATTGTGAACCACTGAAAGAAAGGGATTTACCAGATATTCCGGTTGCGCATTTTTTTTCAATGATTCTGCATCATCCAGTCCTGCAGTTGAATATCTAGTATGACCAATACCTACGTTTCCAGGAGTATCTATCTTTTTTTCTTCATCAAAAACATCTCTAACCAGACCTGCATCCTTAGTCACATGAATGTTCCCATCATATGTAAGCTTACCAGCAGATGACTGACCACGATGTTGGATAGCAAACAAACTATGATAGATTAGGCGCGAAACTGGTTCTCCCCCAATAATACCAACAATACCACACATTGCAAAAACAATGAATGAAAAGACAATATTTATAGCTTTTTTATTATCTGGAGCAAAAACTTACCGTTCATATGAATCAACTCATCATCTGCATACACTTCGCCATTTTTGTAGCTCGTTTTAGAAATATTTCATATATTTCTTGTTGTGTGGTGCTATACGTGGTCTGTTTTTTTGGGATTGGTATTTGTCATGTGTCTAGTATTTTCTGGACTGAGAATACCAAGTTTCTTGTCGATATTTTCAATTTGCTGAAGTGCCAACACCCATTGCATGTTTATATGCATCTTTTATCAACTGGGTTACAGCATGGCTTTCACTGATCATAAACAAATCATTTTTATTCAGTTCAAAAGAATGATTCACTAAAACATATGCTAATTTTTCTAACATCTTACCAATCATAACTACCCTTAAATAACATTGAATATGGAGAAAAATGGAATAGTTTTCCAAATGAACTATATTAGATCTCTTCCCATTCTTTAAGCACAGATTCCCATTTGAATTTTTTAATTGCCTCTATTTCTTCCAACCTTCGGATAATTTTTTCATAACCTTTTACCAGGGTTCGTATCCGTATCTTTATTATAAAATCATATTTACCTGCAGTGGCTGTAACACGTGTCACCCCACGGATATTCCATAAGTTCTTCATTGTTTCCTCAATGGGATAACCGGGTTTAACATTGATGAAAACATATGCTTTCATCATAGCAAGTGCAAATGAGATGATACCAAGAACTACAAGGATCGTACCTATGGCTTTTATTAATATCATCACAGGATCTGTTGAAAATGGTGGAATGATGTTGAAATATGATATCAATATAGAAAATGGGATCGCAAACATAACAGCCGATGAACGTACTGCCTGTGTAACACTTGCCTTTCCAATACCAAGGGCACGTATGTAAAACACATATGAAAAAAATGTAACGCCCATTGTTAGTGCAACCCAATCAAAGTGTTCTATTGAAGCAGTTATGCCTTCAATTAAATGATTGGTACCCATAAAAAAATCAGATGTGATTAATAGCGCAATAGTGAAAATACATGCAAATATAACGTTCCATAAACGAATATTTAGAGAATCGTTGGGTCTATTGTCAATTTTCAATAATTTTAATTTTCTTTGATAAATTGAAAAGACTACCCATGCTGGATTTATTACCAGAAAAACAATGGCAAGCGCTTCTAAACTAATGCTTCCAGTTAATGAAATCGATACAAGGATGGCGCCAAAAGTAACAATGATGGAAGATTGAATCTCAGAGATGGTTGGCATGTTCTTCTCTGTAACTGATTCAATGATGACAAGATACAATATCGCAATCTGGGAAAAAGGAAGTACTGTTGATGGATCGCCAAGTATTGAAAGCAATGATAAG
>CAYLOF010000198.1:0-1469 GCA_964385215.1 uncultured Thermoplasmatales archaeon | reverse complement strand
AAGAAGTTTTTCCAGGGTTTTTACATGTACCCTCACAACAATATCATACTCGCCTGCAACTACAGATATTTTTTCTGCATTCTCTATTTTTCTCATTTCTTCAATAATGCGATCAGATTTCCCTGGCCGCATAGATATCAATATGTATGCACTTATCATGGTTTTCCACCTAAATTTCTCAGCCGCTATATTGGTCTCCATTATAAAGTTATCTGCTCCAACCAACGCAGCAGCCAACACATAGATTGACGTTAAAAGTATTAAAATAGTGTTTAAGGCAAACAAGGGTAACTATGATTTTGTCTATGAATGAGACGAAGAATCAGCAGAAATCGAGGGACTTATTTGGTTTGCTGATACGGTACAATCAGCATTGAAGGATAGCAATGTTCTATTCGAGATTGAAACTATTTAATTGAAGGTTAATAAATTGTCCATTTCACTCAAAATGCTTTTAAACTCATTTTTGTTACTTACTATTGGATGCTGGATGTGGAATAAGGAACATATGGAGGAAAACATTACTGACGATTCTCAAATAACTCGTCGTGGTGAATCAATATTTTACATTGGTACCTTTTTATTTATCACAGGTACCATCCTGCTTATTGTAGGTGCTGCATCGGTTATTTTCTTTAAAGTGCATTATCAAACAGAATCTGAAATTATTTTATCTATCGTTTCTGTTATTGGAAGTGGATTAATCCTTATATCTATCGGGATTAATTGTATGATCCGCCAACGAAAAAGTGGATTAATCATTAGTTCTTTGGGTTTGTTTTTCACGATATGTTCAATCCTCGTTTTTTTGTTTAATTACAGGAACAATTGGTATTATCCTACCATCAGTTACGTCCTTATTTTGTACATTCTTGGTTTAATTCTTCTTATGGGCAATGCCTTTGGAAATGTCACACTTTCATTGATTTCTTCATCTAAAACCGAACCACGCCCATCTCATCAAAAACCTAGATATGAATATACCGATGAAGACATAGAACATGACATCGAAGAAGCAATGAATAAAAGTCTTTTGAAAGCCGCCGATGAGCTGCAATTCGATATTGTAACTACAAAAAAATTAAGAGTCGGGAACGCCGGACATGGATCAGAAACTATTGTTAAAGTAAAAGATGACATGAAGGAAACAAATAATCTTAATCATACTATTTATCCAGGGGAACGGGAAAACTGGGGTGCACCTGGAATTGATAAAACCTCGTCTCAATTAGCAGATGTACTACTTGAAAAATCTCAGATGAAAAAATCCTTTTTAGAACAATTTATGAACTTTTTTAAAACACAAAAAAAGTCATGATAGAGTATATACGTGATTTACTTGAAAGGAGATTAAAGATTTCGATTTCTAGTATTTAAAGCAAACAGAGTTTTTTCGGAAGCCATAAAAATATTAAAAGAAAGAATTCCACCTGGTCTATAGCGAACGAAGTGAGCGTTGACCGGTGGTA
>CAYLOF010000197.1:0-3940 GCA_964385215.1 uncultured Thermoplasmatales archaeon | reverse complement strand
ATGACGATTGGCTAGATCTTGCACGAAAATCTGGTTGCACTGAATGGTTTGTTGGGTTTGAATCAGTTAGTCAAAAAGCTTTAGACGGAATTAAAAAAACTCATAACAAGGTTAAAGATTTCAAACGATTAGTAAAAAGATTGCATGACTATGGAATGACTGTTCAAGGTGGAATCATTTTTGGTTTTGATGAAGATACACCGGATATTTTTGATATAACACTAGAAAAGATAGATGAATTTGAGATTGATGTTCTTGAAATCAATATTTTAACACCTTATCCCGGAACACCGTTATTTAAACGATTAGATAAAGAGGGCAGGATTTTTACTAAGGATTGGAGCAAATACAACCAAGTTGAGGTAGTGTACGAACCAAAAAATATGACTATTAAAGAACTTGAAGAAGGAACACGCAAGATGGCAAAGGAATGTTACTCACATTATAACATTATTAAAAGAAATGCAAGAATTTTTGCAAATTTAAAAGGACTTGGTGCATTCCTTCCAGCAGCAACAAACTACAATTTCAGACGGTATTATCAAAAAGATTTTCATTTTTAGGGAGAATCTAAATATGAATCCCTTTTTTAATCCGGCATTCCTTCTTCGAATCGCTAAAAGTTATCTTTCTGATGTAAATAGAATATGGAAGTACGACGATAAACAATTGAAAAAATATCAGGACAAAGCCCTACAAAAAATCGTACGATATGCGTATACCGTTCCGCTATACAATAAAAAATACAAGGAACATGGAGTTCATCCAGACGATATAAAAGGCGTGGATGATATTGCAAACCTTCCGTTAATTACTAAAGAAGATCTACGAGAGCACTTTCCAGATGGCATCATTCCAAAAAGATTCAATAAAAAATATAGCTATCAATTATCATCTTCTGGATCAACAGGCAAACCTGTTTTTGTTTACTGCGATATGTTCTCTGCAATAAAAAGATTGGAAGGCTTTGCAAGAATATTACGCGCATATGGTGGCAATTGGAAAACATCAAAAGCAGTTTTGGTTATTGATCTTGCACCAGGCAGTGTAGAACATGCTACATATGTTGGAGGGATGCCCTTTCTTAAAAAAATTTTTTCATTAGAGAACATCAAATACTTATCCATCAGTGAAAAACCTGAAACTATAATAAGAGAAATCAATGAGTTTCAACCTGAGTTCATCGGTTCTGATCCAAATATGTTGAGAAAATTAGCAATTTTAAAAAACAGCAATCATGGGCAAGACATAAAACCTAGATATATTTTTTCAGCAGGATCAATGCTCGATGATTATACAAGGAAATATATCGAAAATGCTTTTGATACAAAAGTATTAGATGTTTATGGATCTACAGAAGCAGGTCCAATGTCCTTTGAATGTATCCATGGAGGATACCACCACATTAACTCGGATTTTGTCCTTCTTGAATTTTTAGATGACAATAAAAACCCCGTTTCTTTTGGTGAGCCAGGACACCTAGTGGTAACAAAACTCTATGGAAAAGATACCCCGATTATCAGATATACCGGGCTCGAAGATATTGCAATCCCCATTGCAGAAAAAACCAGTTGTGGCATAACTACCGAAATGATGAAAAAGATTGAGGGTAGATCAACAGATCTGATTGTATTGCCAAATGGAAAAATGATGTCACCATTAACTGTTACGAGCATCCCTGCCAAAGTAATGGAGGAGTTCAACACATATAAAATAAAACAGTTTCAAATCATTCAACACAAAGAATCCGAGATAGAAATATTAATTGTTATCGACAACAAATTAAGAAATATTGGAACGTCAGTTGAAATTTTATTTAAAGAGATGGAAAAACGATTTTCCGATAAAATAGGCCACGGAGTAAATGTTTCTGTAAATGAGACTGACAACATCCAAAAAGACACACGATCAGATCATGTAAAAGTTGTCATTTCAAACGTAAAAAAGAGAGTGATATGATTGTATTACACATCCTTTAAAACGAGTATACCACTATTTTAAAATCTTGCTTAACAGAAGTGAATTAACTTGACCAAGAAATCTAGATTCCACATGATCTCTAATTACAAAAAGATTTGAAAGATCTATCACCCCGCCTTGTATTTTTCCTTCAACATCAGTTGTTGTTCTGAATATAAGTCGTGTACTATCCTTTACATTATCAGACAAATATTTCAAAATCTTTTCTTGCTGTTTTACACCATATAAAATAAAAATTACATCAAAATCATCTACAGGAAAATATAGACCATCAGCACATTCTAATTTAATTTTATCATCAATATCAAGATTTTTTAGAAAACTATTTGCATCGTTTATCGCCTTTTGATCATTGTCAATGGAGACGATATCTGCATCTGTCTTCATTGCAATTAGTGCAGAAGTTGAAGGAAGAGATCCGCATCCTATGACAAGTATTGAATCTTCTGGAGAGATATTTGCCATGTTTATCTCTTTTTCAACCAATTCATCATATAGATTTAGGTAATTATGTGATATAACGTCAAATTTATTAACAGATTTTTCAAATACTACATACGAGAAATCCATGAATTTTTTCAAGGATTCCTTACGAAATTTAGGTGAAATTTCCTCGAAAAACATATGTCGTGCAAAGGAAAGGAATCTATCTACTATTTTTCTTGGCATGCTTATAAATTCACTATGAGCATATTCGCTTTCATAATTTAAAGGTTAACGTGCTTTCAGTCAATTTTTTATTTCTCCAAATAGTTTTTTCAATCCATCCAAAAATATTTATTTAGATCTTTTATTATAAACCTGGAACTATGAAATACAATATACTTGTGTCCATATTCATCGTTTTTACAATATTTACTGGTGGTATTTTACCAAATGTTACAATTTCAGCTAAAGAGGATATCGTACTTTTTGATGATGGAGCTGGAAAAGGAAGTGAAAATAAAAAAGAAACTCACATTATAGAAGGCATTCCTTATGTTAGCCAGGAAACAGATTTTTATTGTACGTATGCCTGCCCCGCAATGATTTTTAAATATTACGGGATAAATACGAGTCTTTATGAGATCCTATTTAATTCAGGCGTAGGATATTCTTTAGCATATTCACATCCAAAACTGAAACGTTTTCTTCTAAGTTGTACAGGAACTTCCAATTGGGATTCTGATCGAAGTTTTTTAGCAAGTCTTTATGGTCTTTCTTATGAAGAGAATCGGTCATCTAGTAACGCTCTTTCCGAGGAAGAACATTGGAACAAATATTGGACAAAAGTCAAGAAAAATATATCAAATGACATTCCGGTCATAACAGTTACAGATCCGGTTTATTTAACATCAATAAGAAATTGCCTTAAAGAAGAATTAAACATACCTGAATGGATATGGAGCAACACGCCTGAGTTCATATGGGGCATGTTTCCATGCACTATGAGCCATATGATTGTTATAGTCGGTTTCAATGAAAGTGATGGTGCAATTTGTTTTAATGACCCTTCTACTGCGATTTTTGGTCATCCAGAATATGGATTATACGCATGGATGAACCTAACTGATTTTAGGGAATCTATGGATAGATTTTCAAAAAACCAACCATATTACTCATATGTCACTGGAACGTACAAAAATATCTCAAAAAAACCATTAGAAAAAACCTCCAGATTCATAAAAGCTCGTCAGAGAAATATCGAGAGGATGTATGGCAATATTTCTACATATGATGATTACATAGTTGAAAAATGGAATTGTTCCAACCTTGGAATAAATGCTTTGAAAGAATTGGAAAAAAATCTTGGAAATGGTATAAAAAATCGCATCACCACAATTTTTACCTATAAAATTATATCTGCAGCATATATGTTTTCTCTTGCATATAAAATATATTATTTATTTGATAAATTCCTCCCGTTCGTTGTAGATCTCTCCGATTACCAAAGTCAGATGAACTATTGCTACCAGCTAGC
>CAYLOF010000196.1:0-3984 GCA_964385215.1 uncultured Thermoplasmatales archaeon | reverse complement strand
CCACCGTGCCCTGTTTTCCTTATAACTACGTCAGGCTTTTTTTGATTTAATCTAAGCCCGGCTTTATGTAACTCATCTGTCATAAGTTTAAGATGATCCTTATGTTGCGCATCTACCATGAATAGTATGAGATCTACGTTTCTTACTGCTGAAAGTATCTCTCTGCCACGTCCTTTTCCGATATATGCGCCAGTTATGAGACCGGGTAAATCCAATACTTGTATATTTGCTCCTTTGTATTTCATCATACCAGGTATGGCATCTAGAGTTGTGAAATCATATGCTCCAACTCTGCTATCTGCATCTGTCAATTGATTTAAAAGAGTACTTTTGCCAATGCTAGGAAATCCAATAAGCCCTACAGTTGCATCGCCTGATTTTCTTATAGCAAAACCTTTCCCCTTTGCACCCGCACTTTTTCTTTTATCCGATTCTTCTCTTAGTCTTGCAATTTTTGCCTTTAGTTTTCCAATGTGGTGCTCAGTAGCTTTGTTTTTCTGAGTATTGAATATCTCTTCTTCGATATCCTTAATCTGTTTATCTATTGATGATGTATCCATAATCTGAAAAATCGATATGCAAGAGGGTTTAATAAAAACACTGTTTCAAAATGCTGAATTCGCAAAAATGAAGAGTTCGATATTATAAATAATGCCTTGAAGATAACTCTCACTACCGAAAGGGAAGATAGAATGAATATCATTCTGTCTTCTTCTTATTTTTTTTTAGAATAGTTTTCTTGTAAACAATAAATTAAAGATTTAACTTAAAAAGAAGTTATGGTGTATTAACCGAACATCACCATCACATCCCGCCCCTTTTGAATATCCTTTATATTCATGTTTATTTCCTTAGCAATATCCATAAACTTAGAACGAGACACGTACAACTCAACTACTGCTTTGCAGATATACTTGCCACCTACAAACTTCCATCAAGTCCTCCCATCAGATAATGTTTATGTTCGCTTCAACGTACATGGTTGATATGCATACATCCAATACGCACACCCTGGCATGAAAGTGTCACAGAAATCGTAGTGCTGGTCCTGTCGGTTCCAACCGAATACGAAATCACTAATCCATCCATTACCTACTGCGGTATCCCAATCTGTGTCATCTACGAGAATATCCGTCTTGCTAACGTTTTCATTATGTGGCACACCTACAATGTTCCACCCTGCTTCAAGGTCTGTGATATTGTCATCAACTGGTGCTGTGTCTTCTTGAATCCACATCTCCACTGGTTGATATGCAAACATCCAGCATCCATATCCAGGGTTAAGGTTTCTTTCAAAAACATAGGTTTGCTGGGTTCTATTCCAACCGAACATGATTGAATTAATCAATGGCGTGCCTGTTGGATTAACATCTGTTGTTGCAAGACCCCAATCATAAAAATAATCATCATATTTGCAGATGAACTCATATGAATCTAATTGCTGATTATAGGGTGTAGAAATGAAGTTCCAACCAACACTGGCATTTGTTATATGCATCATGTCAAAACTGACAGGTATCGATTTTGCAACAGTATCTGTACCATCATTGTCATCTTTAACCTCTAATAATATTGGATATAATCCACTATCGTTGAATTGATATGTAGGATTCTTTTCATATATGATATGATATCCAAAGTACCAAGTATAGTTAACAATAGTTCCATCATAATCTATTGCTGTTGCATTAAACTGGACGGTTTCCCCTTGATTTGGTAATATTGGAGCGTATGTGTAATCGGCAATAGGTGGTTGGTTGAATATGCCAAGGGGATATAAATCTTGATTACTCCCGCCAGAGATATTGTATGGTGTATCTCCAATGCCATCTCCATCAGCATCATTTCCATAATAGTCTGAGTAGTAATTGCCTTCATGTAAAGTTGAATTGTACCATATGTTTATACTATTATCATTCACTTTTTCAGAATTGTCAACGAAATTATTATGATAAATAAGATTATTATTTGAATCAACAAGATATAGTCCTTTTAATGTACTATATAAAATATCATTTGAGATAACAATATTATCAGTACATGAAGATAAAAAATATATTCCGTTTTCACTGTTGGAAATTATCTCATTATTAACAACTACATTGGAGCTTGATTGTTCAAAGTGTATTCCGTTATATCCATTGTTTTTGATTATATTATCATCAATAATACATCCTGTTGAATAATAAATATTTAAACCGTAAAAAGAATTATTTTGAATTCTATTATTAGACAATTCAATTCTTTTAGAATTCCACATTGTAACAGCAGAACCTAGATATTCAAAAACATTATTAATTATTAAATTATCTGATGATTCAAAGACAACAATTCCACTGTAAAAACAATCAGTTATAATATTATTTGCTATAGTATTATTATTTGAATGAATTTCAAGACCATTATCAAATTCATCACTACCGCAATTACATAAATTAAAACTACTAATATTTACCCAATCAGCAGAAACATTAACCACATCACCACTTCCACTACTATCAATAACCGTAGTATTCCTGTTTTCACCAATCAAATCAATCGTCTTATCCACAACCACATTCTCATAATAAGTACCATTATAAACATAAACAGTTCCATTCTCATTAACAGCATCTATGCCATCTTGTATCACATCAAAGTGGTCATATTGCCAGCCAGGAGTTGAATAGTTGAAATCATCATCTACCCATATGAAAACAGGTGGATATGTTATCGGATACATTAATGGGTATAAATCTTGATTGTCTCCACCAGATATGTTGTATGGAATGTCACCTATGCCATCTCCATTTGCATCAGTTCCAGTGTAATCGTCCCAATAATTCCCACCTGGCGGATATTCATTGTCCCAATTGTTTTCACCTTGGTCATGAGCATTTATGATATTATCAATAAAATCATTGTGAAATATAGTATTATTATTACTATCTTCATAGATTTCCAAACCATTGTTGTTTGAATATATCTGATTATTTATAATCGTGTTATTGAAAGAATACCAGCCTAAACAAATACCAGAATTATTATGGTTGATGATTTGGTTATTATCAAATGAATTATTATATGAATCAGAGATGTAAACACCATCTTCGCTTGTATTGATCACATTATGGGAGAATGTGTTATCAAAGCAATCACTAATGGAAAAACCATTACTTGTTGTATTCATAATAATGTTTGAAGTAACTACATTGTTGTATGAATCATCCATAACAATGCCCTTATAACTTTTACTTAGGTTATTGTCTTTTATCGTATTCTCCCATGAATTATAGATTTCGATTCCACATTCACCATTATTAATCATCATATTATCTGAGATGTTGTTCATTGAAGAAGCACCAATATGTATTCCATAACCTGGGTAATTATTTGAGATATTGTTACCAATGATTGAGCTATTTTTCATAAGTCCTAAACAAAGACCGCAAGTATTACTACATACTCTGTTATCTGTAATATTAATTTTTTCAGATATGCAACTAACATAAATGCCGCATTCATTATTAGTAATGAGGTTATCAGAAATAGTATTGTTTACCATTGAATTATAATTATAATCAAGCATTTCGATACCATATTCGTTATTGGTGATGTTATTTTGTAAAATCGTGTTATTGTTGGATGAATACCTAAGTTGGATGCCGACATATTTATTATCCATTATCTCATTAAAAACAATAGTATTATTTTTTGAGTTTTGAAGAATAATACCAACCATAACACTGTTATTTATCGTGTTGTTTGAAATAAGAGAATTCTTTGTTGAATACAGTTGCAGGGGAAAATTTATACTGGAAAGGTTTGTATCATTTACGATGATATGTGAACAATTTGCAAGTATTACTTGTGAGGCCTGAGGTGAAATAGTGATGTTTTCTGAGTTGCTATAATATTCTATTGGTTTTTCATTCAAGGTATTATTCTCTATAGGGGTTTAAAGATATCCCGTTTTGAAATCTTTATTTCTCCATTTTCATCACT
>CAYLOF010000195.1:0-3999 GCA_964385215.1 uncultured Thermoplasmatales archaeon | reverse complement strand
TTTTTTATTGTCGATTTCTACGATTTTTCCAGGTATTGCTAGACACATAATTTTGTGATTATACTACAATGCAATATAAACCTTCTTCCGTTATAGCTATGTAATATGCACTCTCTAAGCTGATTTGATATGTACACTCTTCACTTATTGAAACATTATCTTTTGTAGAAAAATTACCTTTATGTTGAAAAAAGTTATATATATGGCATCAATAATAATATATTGGGTATATTTGAATGAACAAAAACACTTTGATTATAAAGTTATTATCTTCAATGATAATTTGTCTGTTTATACTAGGTTCTGTTTTTCCAGTCTTGGGTACAACTAAATCAGATCAACCGTATGGTTTTACCAATACAGGGCCACACCATTATTTTACTTATCAAGAAATGACAGACTTACTTCATAATCTAAGTAATGATCATTCTGATATTATGTCTCTCATATCGATTGGTAAAACATATGAAGGAAGGGACATATGGCTGGTCAAGCTTTCTGATAACGTTGAGGAAGATGAGGAAGAACCGGGAGTTTTACTTATGGGTGCCCATCATGGTAACGAGAAGCCTTCATTTGAAGCATTAATTTTTTTCATTCAACATATGGTCGAAAACTATGGTAAAGAAAATACTGATGATGACGGTGATGGTATCTTGAATGAAGATCCGGTTGATGGGGTTGACAATGATGGAGATGGCAATGTTGACGAGGATCCTTCAGAAGATAGAGTTCGAGATGTCGTTGATAACACCCAGATATTTTTGATTCCAATGGTGAATCCAGATGGTGTTGAATATGGTTGGAGAAAAAATCGTGCGCCGAATTACGGTCCATTTGGAATAAAAGATGAAGTCACATCATACGGCGTTGATTTAAACCGAAATTATGGATATAAATGGTATTTATACTATATTTTACCCGTACAGTATAATCTTGCTTTTACCTTATTTGATGAGAGTTGGAATTATCGTGGCGAATATCCATTTTCTGAAAATGAAACTAGAGCTGTACGTGATTTCGTTATTGACCATTCCAATATCAAAATCTCTCTATCATATCATTCATATAGTGAAGTCATTATGTATCCTTGGACTCATACAAGTTTAAAAACACCTGATGAAAACTTATTTATTTCAATTGGAGAAAACATTTCTAAGATAGATAAGTATGAACTTCTAATCAACGGTTGGAGAAACAAATCATATATTATTCCACGATTTGGCGGCACACTTGGCACTTCCGAAAATTGGTTGTATGGTGAAAGAGGGATTCTTTCCTATACAATGGAGCTTTGTAAAACTCGAGCACCTACAGATCCCGACGTAGTGTATGATTATTGTTTAAAGCATGTTGGTGTAAACCTATATGTATGTGAAAGATCTTGTACCATCGATTAAGAAAAAAAAGTCGCTTAAATCTTTCAGTTCACCAGATGTTTTTCACATCGATGATTTGTTTAAATTAGGATATGAAGATGATTATTAGATGGCAACATCAACATTTCGGTATGCCAAAAATTATTCAGTAAACCAAAAAGATTTATATACTTGTTTTAACATACTAAGTTAATAGGCATAATTAAAAATTGATTTGGCGGGTACAATGGGTCAACAAGGCATTTTACTATCAAACGTTCCAAATAGAAAAAGAGCACGAATAGTAAATATACAGGGAGGGGCTGGGCTCGTAAGAAAATTACAGGTAATGGGCATCAGAAAAGGTCAAGAGATAAAAGTCGTTTCAAAACAACCATTTAGAGGGCCTCTCACAATAGAGGTTTGTGGAAGTCAAATGACTCTAGGTAGAGGCATGACAAGAAAAATCCTGGTGGAAGTGATTTAATAAAAAAAATCGTCTTAATGGGAAATCCCAACGTGGGGAAAAGTGTTGTTTTTTCAAGACTTACTGGTGCAAATGTAATTGCATCTAACTATCCAGGAACGACAGTGGACTTTTCTAAGGGAAAGATGAGAGTAAATGGAGAGCATGTTGAAATTATCGATGCTCCTGGAACATATTCCCTTGAACCTACAAACAAAGCAGAAGAAGTCGCCCTTGAAATGTTAAAGGAAGCTGATGTTGTTATAAATGTTGTTGACGCGACAAATCTAGAGAGAAACCTGTATTCAACGCTCGAACTTTTGGAAAGAGATATACCTGTTGTCATAGCATTGAATATCTGGGATGAAACACGACATCTTGGAATACACATTGACAAAAAAGAACTAGAAAAAATTCTGGGTGTTCCAGTTGTACCTACGGTTGCATTGACCGGTGAAGGCATCAAAGAACTGGTCTCCCAAATAAAAAATGCAAAAACCAATGAAAAAATAAAAACGACAAGTGAGGAGGGGCGGTGGGTTGAGATAGGATCAATCATAAAAAAAGTCGAACAGTTTGAACACCGGCACCACTCGATAAAGGATATAATCTCTGATTTGACTATCAGACCGGTAACGGGTTTGCCTATTGCAGTTGGCATAGTTTTTTTTGCATTCTGGCTTGTGAGACTCATCGGGGAGAATCTTATTGCATATGTGTTTGATCCAATATTTTACAATCTATACTTGCCGTTGATTGAAAATTTAAGTGAATGGATAGGTGGGCCAGGACTTGTCCATACCCTTCTCATCGGAGAATATGGAAAGGAAATTGTTTTTGAAGAATCATTAGGTATGCTTACCACTGGATTATATGTTCCAATTGCTATGGTAATGCCATACATTATGGCATTTTACTTTATGCTATCAATTTTAGAAGATACTGGATATATGCCGAGACTTGCCACTTTGGTGGATAATATCTTTCACAAACTTGGTATGCATGGTCATGGGATCGTTCCGATGTTTCTTGGCCTTGGTTGTAATGTACCCGGTGCCTTGTCAACAAGGACACTTGAAACTAGAAAACAACGCTTTATTTCTGCAACGTTACTTGCTATCGCTGTGCCGTGTATGGCTCAGACGGCAATGGTATTTGGTATACTGGGACCATATGGAATGTATTACATTGGTTTAGTGTTTTTAACACTTGCAGTTCTTTATGTAATTATGGGAATTATACTGAACAAAGTTGTCAAAGGTGAGAGCCCCGAGATTTTTCTTGAAATACCACCATATCGCCGCCCAAGCTTCAAGACCATACTTAAAAAAACATGGATGCGAGTTCGCTGGTTTTTAAAAGAAGCAATACCGTTTTTGTTCCTTGGTGTAGTGGCAATCAATTTGTTATATCATGTAGGTTTTCTTGGATGGTTTGGTAATGTCCTTTCGCCTGTGATGTATGGATTGTTTGGTTTGCCGGGAGATGCAAGTATTGCAATGGTGGTGGGGTTTCTTAGAAAGGATCTTGCCGTTGGTATGTTAATTCCATTGGGTATGAGCCCACTTCAGTTGGTTGTTGCAGCAACTATGCTTACGGTGTACTTTCCCTGTGTTGCAACGTTTGTTGTCCTTCTCAAAGAACTGGGAATTAAGGATATGATGAAATCTGTGGCAATAATGGTTAGTACCGCGGTAGTTGTGGGATTCATACTTAGAATTGTCCTGTTGGGATGGTAATATTTTACAAGAAAAAAGGTGTAATAAATTGTTTAGAATATAGCATATTTTGTTGAACGCTTTATCAGCATCTATTTTTAATATCCATCTTCATCTGGATCGATAACATCAAAAGCATCCCCTAGCGTTTGTAGAATACCAATGGAAATGGAAATGTATCCATTGAGGAGAATGATATCGTTTACTATTCTAAAAATATCTAACTCTTTTATTGCATCGAAGAAATCTTCCAATATTTCTACAGGTGGGGATTCTTCAGCAGTCTTTAGGAGAATATAAACGGAATATACGGCGGCTACTAGATCGATCCAGTCATAAATGTCATCCAGTCCGCCTTTATAGGGACCATCTGAATCGTTAAAAATCCCGGAGGGAACAATATTCATAAATGTTACATTTTGTTCTTCCAATTCGTTTAGTCTCTGTTGTATTGCAT
>CAYLOF010000194.1:0-4053 GCA_964385215.1 uncultured Thermoplasmatales archaeon | reverse complement strand
ATGTGGATTCAATTATTGAACAACTTGAAGAAAAACTAGGAAAAGGGAATTTTAAGTTCTTGATCGGTGAGCCGATTTAGAGATTGGACTAAAACAACTTGACTTTTGTATAATATGTCTCCATTCGTCATCGGTTAAGAGCGGACGAATGAAAAAATATTAGATATTTGATGTGAAATATGCCGAATCTCAGAGATGTCTTCTATCTACTATTATCTAACCAGAAACAGTTGCTGTTTTCCTCCAAAGTTTTAGTATGTTGTGGGTAGTACATATAAAGGTCCATTCCCCTTTTCCCTTCTGTAATCCCCTCAGCGACAATCGATCAAACAATGAACCAGGACTGTAGCCAAGAAAGGCCAAGAAATAGAGGACCCTAATTATCCGTACTGTAATGCAGTGGTTGCATGGTGTAATAAAACACCACCCTCTTTTTATTTTTTACAGAAGAGTTACTATCAATGGTGAAACGTATAGAGACATAGGAAAACCAATTTGGTCTGGCGGGCATAAAACAGATGAGGGCATGGATGCAGCTGCGGCAACAGGTCAAAATCTGTCCTTCTTTTTTTAATTTTTATATGCGTTCAAGCGCCAAGAGTTATTTAGATAAAAAGCGTTAACCTATGTAATGAAACATTCATTGAAAGTTGGATTTAGCTTTGGGTTGACTTCTGGGATAATTACCACTCTTGGATTAATGGTAGGGCTTAGTTCTGGAACTAGCTCGAAGCTTGCAGTTATTGGAGGAATATTAACAATAGCTATAGCAGATGCATCTTCAGACGCTCTAGGCATTCATATTTCTGAAGAATCTGAGAATAAACACACAACAAGGGAAATATGGGAATCAACGCTGTCTACCTTTATCTGCAAATTCGCTATTGCATTAACGTTTCTTGTTCCAGTCTTGTTGCTAGAACTTGCATCAGCAATCGTCGTAAGCATAATCTGGGGACTGTTACTCCTGTGCATCTTTAGTTTTGGTGTCGCCAAGAACGGAAAGACAACTCCGTGGAAGGTGGTTTTAGAGCACTTAACCATTGGCCTAATGGTAATACTTGCAGCACATTTCGTCGGTAACTGGATCGCATTAACGTTTGGTTAGATAATTCAGAGTTTTAAACATAACTATTGTTGATACTTTTTGAAGAATGCATCATCCAAAAAATCTTATGACTCTGAAAATCTGATTCATACCCTTACTGTTCCAGATACAAACCATATATCTATAAACTTATTTTTCAGAAGTTAAACTTCCTATTTGGTCAATTTACTTTTTTCTTATCTAAGACAATTTACTTGCTAGCAAGCTTTATGAATTCACGAATGGAAACAAAACAACATAACTTTAAAAGAAGATTTTTACACTGATTCCATCTCAACATTGCTAAAACCCTACTTCTCATAGTAAAAGGGCGTGTGACATGAGAAAACATACCTTTTAAGGCATTATCACAGGTTATTCTATGCACGGGAAAAATATATGTGTAATTGCCATATGTAAATAGCATTGGTAATTTATGTTATTTAAAAAACGTTATGATGAAAAAGAGATGAAATGTCCAGGATGCAAGAATATGGTAAAACCCATTATTATTAAAAATAAACTCAATAGTGCTGGTCTTTTTGGTTATGGAAGAGCTGGTTCAGGGCTACCAAAACAAAAATTTCTTCTCAAATGTCCCAAGTGTGGTTATATAATGAGCTCGAAATAACGAGCCTCTTTTTACACTAATTTCATTTCAGCATTGATTCCTAAAAGTTATTTCTACCTGTAAATTCGTGTTCCCTTCCCAATGCAAACTCTCCCATATGCACCTTTTGTTTGGTATTTATATGCTGTTTATAATTGCTTGAGTTTCAGTAACAAGATAATCTGCTTGAGTTTCTGTTAGTTTTTTACCACGCTGTGCTTCAACCTGATTAATAATGGTATGTGTTTCACAATCAAATTTTTCTTTTACATTTACCTCAATATAAGCTACTGAATTATCTGTTACAATTGGAGCTTTAATTTTTCCATCTCTATAGTTAACACCTTCAAATTTAAACCCAAAATTTCCAATAAAACTCATTAGGGGTCCTTCTGAAAGAATATAAGCTGTGAAAACCTTACTTTTTTCCAAAAATATAATTATTGAAATAGCAACATAGCAAAATCAAAATAGTTGGATCTAATTAACGGCCACTAGTAAAAATGCAAGAACAACTTGTTAAAAAGGCTGATAGATTTGCAGGATACACATCTGTAATATTGATAATCCTTGGAATAACTCAAATTATTTTTGGAGAGTTTTTTACAAAAAGCATTGCTCTTACAGCTAATGGTATTGACTGTATTGGTGATGGTTTTGTTTCTGCTGTTGTTTGGATTGGTTTAATGTATTTTAAAAAACCTGCTAATAAACGTTTTAATTATGGTTATTATAAAATGGAGAATCTTGCTTCAGGTATTGCAGCTATTGTTATGATTGGTCTTGCAATATACATTGCTTTTAGATCCTATAATCAGCTAATAAATCCTCATACTGTTGAAACACCAATTATTGGAGCAATTATTGCTTTTATAGCAGCAGTTATTGCGCTTACTCTTGGATTTTATAAATATTTTAAAAACAAAAAAACGAAGATGAGTTCAGTTAAACTCGAGTCTCTTAACACAATTAAAGATGGTGCTGCTTCAGGACTTACAGTTGTTGCTTTGATTCTATCTTCTCAAGGAATATTTATTGCGGATGGGATTGCTGGTCTAATAATTGCAGTCATTATTGTTTCAATTGGTTTTTCGTCTATAAAAGAAAGCAGCTATATGCTTATTGATGCATGTGATAGCGAATGCATTGATAGAAGCTCAAGTATTAAACAAATAGCAGAGGAATATAGAGAAGTAAAATATGCTCATATTGTGAGGTTAAGAAAATCAGGCCCGGTTTTTCAAGGTGAAATGGAAATAGAAGTTTCTGAAGATATGGCAATTAAAGAATTCAATAAAATCAAAAAAGATATACAAAATCGAATTAAAGAAATATTTCCCGAAATTGAAAGGATTACAATAACTGCTATAACAAAAAAATAGATTTGAAAACAACCGCTATTCTAAAAAAAGATGAGGAGATGATGACGGATAGGTTGTTTGTTTTAGATGATGTAGTAAGAATACACGAAAAACGAAACGATTATTACTAGCAAAGGAGCCAGAATCAAAGTTTTAGTTCCTCTCATCATTGGATAGGTCACGATAACACCAGCACTTAGTATTGCGATAAACACAATTATGCCCCTATGTGCAAAGATATAAACTTATTACCATACCTGCTCATAACAGTTAACCATTGTGGTAAATAGATTATAGATTTATAAAAAAGGAAAAATAGTAAAGATACTGAAGTTTCTAAAAGCTTTAATGTTAAAAGAAATTATCCTTTCATTCCAAAGAGACAAATCCATTGAGGGCTCATTTTGCAATAGGCACCAAATAAGTGTGTAATCCCCACGCAGGCGCAAAGAACAAGGCGCAATGGGTATAGAATTATCCGAACTCATATTCTGGCCTTAAATGTGGGCTTTGAGGTGTTTTTAGTGTCTGCCCCTAAGCAAACATCGATATTTTTTCCCTCTCTCTTTCAATATCCGTTACCTTTATGTTAATGTCCCTTGAGATATTCATGAATCTAGAGCGAGACACTCTGAACTCCGCCACACATTTGCACCGGGGAATACCATCCTCATCGTGATTCGAATCTGGTTTCACATAGAAAAACAAGAGTTTTATCTCCTCATCATCGCCTTGGATAATAACACCGTCAACTGGCTGGACTATGGCATCCTCAAAATCTAGTGTGATTTCAACTTCATCAAAATCTTCCCGTTCGGGCATATTTTTTTCCATTTTTTTCGCCTCAATAAAGCGGGAGAACACTAATTGGCTAGTGCAATATCGGTATAGTAACATGCTCATATATGCTTTATGGCAGTTACATAATAGTTGTAAAATGCCAAAGATATTATTGGCCTAAGGGCGATAATATTTTTTAGGAATGTTCTCCACAA
>CAYLOF010000193.1:0-4072 GCA_964385215.1 uncultured Thermoplasmatales archaeon | reverse complement strand
CAATAACTTTACCACTTTTCTTTATCGGCACAACTATCTCAGATCGTGTGGTAGCAAAACAAGAAAGATATCTATCATCTTCATTTACATTGGAAACTATCTCAGTTTCACCGCTTTTTGCAGCTGAGCCACAAACCCCTTTTCCAACAGGTATTTCTGTATGTTCTGTGGCCTGCTGACCCCTCCAGTGACCAAGAACCAAATCTGTCCCACGAACAATGTAAAGTCCTATCCAGCCATATTTATCAAAAGTTTCAAAAAGAAAGCCTACAACTTTACCTAAAATTTGAGAAGTTTCTGTTTCTAAAAATATTTCTTCGATATTTTTTTCAGAATTACCGTAATCCATAACTACCGCATCCTCCCAGTGACATAAAAGAATGTGTTTTTACTTACCTTCATTCGGATTCCAAAGACACCGTAAGTGAATCCTTTTCCTGAGGAAATCTTATACGCCCATATTGTCCTCCCCCGCCAGGTTTAATAATAACGTTTCCCTCTCGAAAAGCTTGTATTGCTTCAGTAATTGCAGGAACAGTAACTTTTGCAATATCATTGATATCTACATCAAACAATACATCTATCTCGTTACCAAAAACAGATATCAGTTCACTCCACCTTTTAAACGATATTTCGGTAAACGGATTACGTTGTCCAACCGCCTTTGTAATAATCTCCGATAAGGGAATAAGGTAGAGATATGGAGGCCTATGATAAGGATGCTGAGGCTCTGGAAAGGTTGCTCTTTCGTCGATTCTGTCCTTTACTCCTTTTTTTATATGTTTTCCACAATCGCATTTCCAATTTCTTTGTCGGGCCCCTTCAAGCGTATAATGCCTATGACAGGAAACACATGCAGATTCGTAATACTTTCCCTCTTGCGGCGGCAAACCAACATTTAAAACTGGTCTATTTCCACCAGTTCGTAAAATAGCTTTTTTAATCTCGTCAAAAATTGCGTCTTTTACCTCGAATTTGTTAAACTCCCTGGCAAATCTCACGGGATGGGGATTGTGCGAGTCTGAATTTGTCAAAAAAGTAAGCCTGTGTAACTCTTGTATTTTATCGGCGTGATCTGAATTTGCGCTTAAACCCAGTTCAACAAAGGGCACATAATCAGCAAGATCACCATAACACTCTTTTAAGGAATCGTGATGAGCATAAATGCTTGTCCAAGGAGTAAATGCATGGGCTGGACCGATGATAGCATCAACATCTTTGGCAACAGATGCAATTTCTTTTCCACCCATATCTATATTAGGTCTGCCATCAGTTTCTATATTCTCAGATTTTGATTTTACCCGCCTTTTAAATTCTTCAACGGCAGAAAAACCTGGAAAATACAATAAGTGATGAACACGGTTTTTATCTTCAATTTCAGTACTGAGAATAAAACGCGTCCCATTTAATTCAAAGGTACCATCATCGATGACGTTACATGTTTTTATCTCCTTAATCCACCCACTATGAAGGCAATCCCCAGTGGCTACAACATCTATCCCTTTACGAGGTGCCTCTAAGGAAATAGTCTTAATAGTCATCGCGTCAGTCGCAGAATTTGAAAAATGCGAATGAATGTGTAAATCTGCGTTAATGATCATAATTTTCCTTATCTTAAATTATAAAATTTATTTTTTTTCATTCTTTTCAAAATCTTCCGTTTTTAATGACTCGTTTTCTTCGATTTTTTCTTTTGGTTGCCCCTTTGGTTTTTTAGGTTTTTGTTCTTTTGATTTTTCAATTGGCCCCCCTTCAAAAAACGATGTCTTTGCAATAACTTCCACGATACCAGCTATAAGCAATATAATGCCAGCAGCTATGAGCAATTGCCCGCCTAAACCTAATCCCCATTGCATATCTACCTCTACCTGGCCACCATCTCCTGCTTCCGAGATCATAAGAGTCTTTGTACCGCCAAAAGGAGAACCTGAAATGGAATCGAATACATTCTCCATTGTGGCTTCACCAGTATCACCAGCAATAAAACTGGGAATCACCATTCCTATTGCCATAATAGCAATCAATATCATGATGATTGGAGAAAGAAGTTTGATGCCTCTCCAGATGTACTTATGTCCAAGTTTTTTACTAGTTGATATGCCTATTGTTGTTAAAACCATCAAAAAAAGTCCAATGCCAATGATTGCTGAAAATGGGATGACCAGCGAGCCGATTGGAATGGGACCACCCGACCCTGGAAAACTAATCTGAACTCCCTTAATGCCATCGATAGACATTAAATCTATCATGCCTTCAGTTCCAAAGTCCCCAGCATTGATGCCAACAGAAATTTCATACCATGTATGAAACAAACCAAAAACTGCAATGATAATGCCAATAATACAGATGATGTTGCCAATACTTTTAATGTTAAATCCATCAATATAAAACATTGATACTATCCGCGGTCCAAGACCATACTTCTTGTGCCTTCGATAAATACGGAAGGCAATAATGCAGAGAGAAATAACTGTGAGTAAAATGAATATTATGACAAAATTATAAAGAAACCACTCTAACAGAAAAATATTATCGCTGGCAAGAGGAAGGCTACTGCCCCACATGAAAGGATTATTCCACATGGCACCATCCTCTCGGTACATTGGTCCTTGCGAACCAATTTTTCCAAGAAATGAATCTTCGATGCTGCCAACCTCGCCCCATCTGCCAGCAAAGCTAAGCCAACCTTGCGAATCAAGGGGCACCACTGTATAATCAGTTGGTTGTATTACTTTGCCATCATTCCCAACATAATCGCTTGCAATCCCAAATTTTCCAGAATATGAACGCAGATAATTTGCATGACTGCCCCTTGCCACATACACTTTGATGTGATCTCCTTCCTTTTCAGCTTGCTCCCACGTCGCCTGCTGGCCGCCATGGTGTTGGCTATACATAACTTTAGTCGGCGCTCCATCTGAAATAACAACCTGCACCATCTCCCAGTCGCCTTCATGTTGATTCAACTCACCTTTATTGAATGCATAAAACATCCAGTATTGGACAATCTTCATTTCGCCACTACTATAAACTCGAGAGTATATCGTATAGCCAAGAGAACTCATCTTACTTTGATAATCATTGATTATGCCATCATCGTCTGGTGATCCGTATTGATTATCAAGATATACATATTCGTTGTCTGAATAGTTATATAATTTTTCTGAAGTTGGCGTTTCATCTAAAAGTATCGTAGCATTTTCTGTAAATTGATATAGGTATGAATTATCAATATGATACGAAACATTAACCGGGAAACATGTCTCGGATCCTTCAAAATATAAGATTGGAGCATATTGTTCTAAAGTATCCTCATCTGCTGCACTTCCAGCCATTCCTAATAATGAAACGGCAATTAACAGCATAAGGATGAGCAATATATTATAGTTGGTAGAATTAATTCCAAAATTCAAAGATTTTTTTCTCAAATCACCCTCACTCACCCAATCTTTTTTAACCTTAATACACTGCCCACTTTAAATATTTTTAAAAAATCAACAGAAAAATAATGAAAATTTTGAATACATGACTATAGCAACATTTATTAGCCTCTACTCCATATGAGGGACACTTAGAGATGACTTAGGTGATGGGACAAAAAAATTCCTAAAAAAACTAACTGAATTAGTGTATATTTTCAACCGGATGTGAATAACCATGAGCGAAGAAGAAACTAAAACCAATGGAAACTACGATACAGATTCCATACAAGTCTTAGAAGGTCTTGCAGCTGTAAAGCAAAACCCAGCAATGTATATAGGCAGCACAGATGAAAGAGGACTTCACCACCTGGTTTATGAAGTTGTTGATAACGCCATCGACGAAGCACTTGCAGGATATTGTACAAAGACTCAGGTAATCCTAAATAAAGATGGATCCGTAACAGTTACTGATAACGGCAGAGGAATACCTGTAGCAATGCACAAAAAATACAATAAATCGGGTGTAGAGCTTGTTATGACAACACTTCATGCTGGAGGTAAATTCGACAATGAAGCATACAAAGTATCAGGTGGCCTACATGGCGTTGGCGTATCCTGTGTGAATGCTCTCAGCGAATGGCTTGAAGTAA
>CAYLOF010000192.1:2774-4094 GCA_964385215.1 uncultured Thermoplasmatales archaeon | reverse complement strand
GTTCTGGTTGCATAGATTATTTTTTTATTGTTTTTTATTGCAAATTCAAGAGTTGAAGCAATCGTGCAAATTGTTTTACCTGAACCAGTCCCAGATTCAAACACAATATTCCCTTTCGCAGCAAGCGTGTTTTCAATTGTCTTAATTATCGCTGTTTGATTTTTTCGTGGTTCGTAGGGAAAAATATCCATATCAAATGGAGAATGCAAGTATTGGTACATAGATTTGTTGGGCAGTCTGTTAAAACTATAAAATATGTGAATGAAGTTTTATAGTTTCAATATATTAATAGGGTGAAATATGGCCAAAACTCCATTTGATAAGATAAAAGAATCACTTTCAAAACAAATTCCAAAAAATTTGATCAGAAAAATACCAGATAAATGGGAGAAAACAGGAGAAGTACTGACAATTAAATTACCTACAGATCTAAAAAACTATGAAAAAAAGATTGGTGAAGTGTATGCCATGATCCTTAACTGTAAAACTGTGCTAAATGACATAGGAGGTATTTCAGGAGTCTACAGAGAGCCAAACGTAGCGAGAATATATGGTTCCACAAACACAGAAACAATCCATAAGGAAAATGGAATCAAATATAAATTAGACCCTCAAAGAATAATGTTTTCTTCTGGAAACATGGATGAAAGATTACGTATGGCAAATATTTCAAACACAGGCGAAACTGTTGTTGATCTTTTTGCAGGGATTGGTTATTTCACAATACCCATGGCAGTATATAGTAAGCCAAAGAAGATTTTTGCCTGTGAAATTAACCCTGTTTCATATGATTATCTATGTGCAAATATTATTTTAAACAATGTCACCTCGGTAGTGGAGCCTTTAAAAGGAGACAATAGAAAAATCTCTCCAAAAAATGTTGCTGATAGAGTGTTGTTAGGCTACTTTGGTAACACACGTGACTTCATACCAACTGCCCTTGACTGTCTAAAAAATCATACAGGAATTATTCACTATCATGATAAATTTTTAGAAGATGTGGTTCCTGATGACCCGTTAAAGATTGTCAAAAAAATCGCAGAAAAATACGATAGAAGTGCACAACTTCTGAAGTATAAACATGTAAAAACATATGCCCCAGGCATCAGCCATTTTGTCTTGGATATACAAATAGGTGAACAATGAAAGAAAAAATCAAGCTTATCGTATACCATGCAAATGAAGATGATCCAAAGAAATGCAGTGCGAGAAAGCTACATAAATTTGGTTTTGCAGAGCTTAAAACCAATATCAGAAAAACACCAAGACATGCCATTCTCTTGAATCCATTTGCCGAGAAAAGTATCTCAAAGGAAGATA
>CAYLOF010000192.1:0-2674 GCA_964385215.1 uncultured Thermoplasmatales archaeon | reverse complement strand
ACAATAAAATGATGTGATATCTCATGAAACACGAACTTGAAACTTTCTTCAAACCAAAAAGCATAGCCGTTGTTGGCGCATCAAAAGATTCTACAAAAATAGGGCATGCTGCCTTAAAAAATATCCTTATTTCCAATTATGAATGTAAACTGTATCCAATTAATCTAAAGGAAAAGGAGATACTAGGGATTAAATGCTACCAAAAACTAGCAGATGTTCCAGGAAAAATAGATCTTGTATTAGTTTCAGTTCCGGCAAAAATAGTTCCACAGATAATGCGTGAGTGCGCAAGGAAAAAGGTGGAAAATGTTATCATCATATCTTCTGGATTTAGCGAAGCGGGGAATTATGAACTAGAGGACGAAGTTAAACGAATCGTAGAAAACTCAAAAATGCGAGTACTTGGACCAAATACCATGGGATACAAAAATGCATCAGATGGTCTGGATGCATCCTTTGTTTTTGGAGTTCCCAGGAGGGGAAATCTAGCACTGGTCAGTCAGAGCGGTGCTCTTGGCATAGGTATGATTTACTTAGCCAATAACGAGTTTGTGGGAATTTCAAAAATAATTGGTGTAGGCAATAAACTAGACATCGATGACGATGACCTAATTGATTATTTTAGCCAAGATCCAGAGACAAATGTCATAGGATTATACATTGAAGGAATTAAGGATGGCAGAGCTTTTATGGATAGTATAAAATCATGCAATAAACCAGTTCTTGTGGTTAAAGCAGGGAGAAGCAGTGCAGGTGCAAGGGCAACTGCATCTCATACTGGATCCATGGCAGGCAGTGATAAAATATACAGCGCTGCAATTAAACAGGCAGGAGGAATAAGGTGCCGAGACATAGTAGAACTGTTTGATATGGCACGAGCTCTTGCAGGACAGCCACCAGCAAGGGGGAATCGCATAGGCATCATAACAAATGGCGGTGGATTGGGGATACTTCTAACAGACGCATGCGAAGCAAATGGGCTTACAATACCAAAACTCTCACCAAAAACATACAAAAAAATCGATAAAATCTTACCAGATCTTGTCAAACCTAACAACCCTGTGGACCTCGTGGCAGATGCAGGGTTTTACCGTTATGAAGCCTGTACAAAAGCATTGCTTGAAGACCCTAACATTGATGGCATTATTGTTGCATCTGTACATGGCGGATACGCCCGCCCTAGAGAGTTCACAGGTGCCATACTTAAAATGATACGCGAAAGAAAACTCCATGAGACGCACAAAAAGCCGATATTGGGAACCTGGGTTGGAGGAAAGGAATTTGAAGATTTAGTGCTTGATCTCAAGTCTGCAGGAGTGCCAATTTATCCATCTTCCTGGCGGACAGCAAGATCAATGTTTGGATTATACGTTGAGGGAAAGAGGATAAAAAGAGAAAAACAAGAGAAACAAGATTAATCTACCCATTCCACACCAAGAATTTCCTCCCAATCAGGCGGCTTGCCCTCCCATTTTTCTGCAGTTTCTTTGGAAACGCATTTTTTGCAAATTCCAATAATCTTAAAATAACAGGATGGGCAAACAGATCTGCCACATTTTAAACAGACAAACTTTGCACTCTTTTTACCACATATCTCACATAAACCCGAAGGTTTCTTTTTAGCCATCTCTTGTGCGGTATGAGATGTTTTAATTTCCTTCTTTGTTTCTCTCAACCATTCCTGCAATTCCTCATTCATGGATAGGACATCATCCTCAGACATTTTGCCACCCTTATTCTAAAATGAAAAATCAATGATGCTTTATATATTTTGTTTCCTCAAATATTGAGGTTTTGATTTTTTGTGAACAAAATTTGCAAAAAGATGGAAAAATGGAGTTACAACAAGTAATAAAATTACATGCCATAAAGAAAAATTTTCGAAAAACCAATTTTCATATGTAAGTCCCAGAATGTGTAAAAAACTACCCATGAGAAAGCTGAAAAATAGAACCCCTAGTATGAAATCAAGTTGATCAAATGGAATCCAATCTTCTCCGCGATTTCTACCAACTCGTCTTTTAAAAAAGCTTTCGATGATGTCGCCTGCAAGGGCACCAAAACAAATAGAAAAAATAAGTGGTATCATCAGCGGAAAGTGACCGAAATCGCTTAAACCAAGAAATGCAAACTCGCTCTTGCTTGCATATATTGCGACAATTGAGAAACCAAAACCTGCAGTCATTCCGACAAATGCTCCAGCAAAAAGCCCTTGCCAGGTTTTACCATTACCCAAAATCCGCCGCCCATCTTTCCATTTTTTGCCAAAATCAACAGGTGTGCCACCACCAACAAGAAGTGCACTAGCATTGGCGATATATGCAGGAAGTACAAGCCAAAGAGCCTGAATGACTATTTCATAACTCATATCGGAAATATGAATGTGGGTTTTCTTTAAAACAATGTTTGTCAAAAATTAGTCTTTTTTAGTAAGTTTTAAACCTTTATAAGAAAACCTATCTGATCTTTTTACTAAACTCTTTAAAGCAAGATTTGAAAGTCCGAAGTTTTCTGCCACCATATTACCAAATTTTCCGTCATCTTCCAAAAATTCGTATATTTCGCTCTCCAATTCTTTAAACTCTTCCTGATTTAATGATGCTATAGTAAAAATTTCACTTATCTCATTTACAGGACAAGATATATTAATATTGAATGCAGAATAATAAGAACG
>CAYLOF010000191.1:0-4104 GCA_964385215.1 uncultured Thermoplasmatales archaeon | reverse complement strand
TCTGACACACGCTTTGGGCCAATGGCTCATGCTATGTTAAAAACGGCTGAGGAAGCTTCAGGAAAACTGGTGACTGTTGTCAGGGAGAATGCTAAAGATATTGCTGAGAATAAAAAGAAAAACCTGATTATTATTGATGGGCCTCCTGGTATTGGGTGTCCCGTTATCTCAGCTATTTCAGGTGTTGATCTGGTTTTAATTGTAACTGAACCTACACTTTCTGCAATTCATGATTTGGAAAGAATTCTTGATGTAGCACGTCATTTTGATATTCCTGCCGTTGTTTGCATTAATAAGTATGATATTAATAAGGGTAATGTAGAAAAAATCGAAAACTATTGTAAAGATCATAATGTGGACGTTGTAGGAAAGCTTCCATATGATACGGTTATGACTGAATCTATGATTCATGAAAAAAGTGTGATTGAGTTTTCGGATGGAGAAGTATCCGATAACATCACTAATATGTGGAAAAAAGTGGAAAAGGTTTTGTCAAATGACAGATGATGATTTTGTGAAGATGGTGGAAGAGCTTCAGAAGAAAATTGAATATGAGGAAGAGGCAACGTATTCACAAATTGTTATCAGAGAATATCAAAATCCTACTAGCTTTGGCGTTCTAAAGCGTCCAGATGCAATTGGAAAAGTTACAGGTTCTTGTAATGATACGATGAAGATCATGCTTAGGGTTGGACATGGAATGATTAGTAATGCTCGTTTTTGGACCGATGGGTGTGGTGCAACTGTTGCCTGTGGTAGTATGCTTATGAAAATGGTTGAAGGAAAGCCAATTGAGGAGGTCCAATGTATCTCTAAAGATGACTTACTTAAGGCAGTAGATGGCCTGCCTGAAGAACATTTGCATTGTGCTAAGCTTGCTGTTGATACACTTCAGTCTGCATTGAAACAATTGGATAAATAGTCAATTTTGTTAAATAGGGTTATGGAATTGGGAATTGAGGATTTAAATAAGAAGATCAAAAATTGCACCAAATGCAGACTTTCTGAGACTAGAATAAATGCTCTTTGTGGTGAGGGAAATCTTGATGCTAAGATCATGCTTGTTGCTCAGGCGCCAGGTGAGAACGAAGATAGGGAAGGGAAAATGTTCATTGGGCCTTCTGGTAAAGTATTGGATGATTTATTAGAGTTAAATAATGTACAAAGAGATGATTTGTATATGACAAACTTGGTTAAATGCATGCTTCCCAAGTATCGTAAGCCTAAGCAGGATGAAATTGACATATGCAGCGGTTATCTTGACGAAGAGATAGAATTGATTAATCCATCTGTATTGGTGCCATTGGGTCATTATGCAACTACATATCTTTTTAATAAATACAGTCTTTCATTACCATCTAAACAAGATTTTTATACAGTTTACGGAACGCTTTTATTAGCAGGTAATCGAAAAATTTTACCTTTGCAACATCCTGCAGCAATCTTATATAATCCAGATATTAGAGAAGTGTTGGTAAAAAATTATCATAAGTTGAAAATACTGTCAAAAAATTGTAAATGGGCATCATCCTGCCCTATGAAGTACTATTATGAACAAGGAGTTCTTGATAGGAAATGGCTGGAATTGTATTGTTATGGAGACTGGGAACGTTGCATTCGTTATCAGATGGAGGAAAATGGAGAGCCGCATCTAGATTGGATGTTACCAGATGGAACCATTGACGAAAAACTTCTGTCAAAATCTACAACCTGAGTGCATGCTGATCCATAATAACGAAGATAAAATAATTGGTAGAAACAATGCGGAGAAAAACATTAACAATCCGATGTAATCAATGTGAAAAGACCATCTTTATATATGTTAAAATTGGTAAAGGAAAAGTGTGGCATTGTTGGAAAAAAAGAATTTTAGAAAATTACAGCAATCAGGATGGTAAAAAGATTCAATGTGAATGTGGTAATCTTATAGGTATCGACCATGGCATCTTCATCAAATTAAAGCAACATAACATTACTGTTGGTTGATTTCTCAACAAATCATGCAGTAAAGGATGGTAACATGAAACTGACAATTGTATATGATAATGATGTATGGAAGAAAGGGCTTAAAGCAGATTGGGGTTTCTCCTGTTTAGTGGATGTAGAAAATACTCCCAAAATCCTCTTTGACACAGGAGCAAACGGTTCAATACTCCTGTCAAACATGAAAAAGATGGACATTGACCCAAAATCGGTTGATGAAATATTTATTTCCCATCCACATTTTGATCATGTTGGAGGACTTTCCGCTTTTCTTGATGTAAATAATGATGTTAAAATTTATGCCCCAATTTCATTTAGAGGAGTTCATGGAGTAAAAGAAGTGATTCATGTAAGTGATTCACTAAAAATTCACGAAAATATCTTATCTACTGGCGAAATAGATAATATAGAGCAATCTATGGCAGTCAAAACAGATAAAGGAATAGTTTTAATTGTAGGCTGCTCGCATCCAAAAATGTCACATATTCTTGCAGCAGCTTCACAATTTGGAAAGATATATGGAATTATTGGTGGCTTACATGGATTCAATAAGTTTGATCTGTTTAAAGATTTAGAACTTATATGCCCCACACATTGCACCCAACACAAAACAGAGATAAAAAAAATATATCCAGAAAAATACATTGATGGTGGAGCAGGGCGGGTAATTGAAATATAAAATGTTAATCCAGCTGTCTAAAATTGATTGTAATGTTACAGGTAAATAAAGGGCATACAAAAAAGTGAGAAGGGTATGTGTATCTATTTCATTTTGACACGGAGCTTAAGAAGAATTACTGTTGTAATGATAGAGGCGCAAAAAGCATATATGGTCCCAAAGAAAGGCCCATAAGTAGGATAGAGAAAGTAGACTGCAGTAACATAGCTTAAAATGCTAGGTGTCCCAAAGATCATGGATTTTGCAATGCCACCAGCAAAATCAGGACCGTGTTCTCTTATGGAGATCAGCATCGTTGATAGGAAAATTACTGGAAATACTGAAAAAATTCCACTGATTGTTGCACCTATATTTGATAGTGAAACTGCAATTGCTACGATTGCCCCTGCAAGAAGACCACGAAAAACTATTTTCATTGGCGTGTAGTGGATTTCAACACTACCAGTTGATGATACTTGCTTAACCCGTTCAAGTACCATAAAAGTGGGAACAAGCGCTATTATATATATTGCAAGAGAAATAAATATATTCTCCATACCAAGAATGAAAAGTAGTGCTGACAAGAACACCCATACAGTGAGTGAAATTACAATGGCAAGATATGTAGAGCGGTATAAAAGAATTGACAAGAAAAATAGAAAAACAACATTAATACCCATTTCTGCAGGGACAACAGCAACTGACCTAGAGGCAAAATATACACCCCTGTTAAGGGCAATAAAAAAAAATGCTATTACAATTGTAGACGGCAGGGTGCCAATAATGCCTCCTACCTTTGTTCCATAGTGTTCGGCAATTATTGTTATTAGCGTAACAATTGCCGCTGAGAGGATGAATGGGATGACGACTTGAAAAAGTAGATTATGCACAGGAGATGGGATACAGTAAACATATAAAATAGTTCCTTACAATATATTCAATAACATCTGCCTTATCATGGAAAAATATCATGGGTATATTGGCAGAATCATTGACTTGTTGCCCGACACAGAAGACGTTAAGAATGTTCAAGAACATGAGACTGAATACATTAAGAGGAAGCTGGCAAACAATAATTTAGTTGGCGCCAAGAGAGCATATGAATTTCAAAAATGAGACTAACAAAGAAAGTTATCATGCCAGAAGAAAAAAAGTATACTATACGTTACGTGGGTTTGGCATTAGCATAGGATTGGCTAAAAGAACTGTTTATCGTTATCCTACTAATCTTTTAGAGAAACTTATTAATGAAACCAAAAAACGTCAACCCGGTAATCCCGCTGATTATTTTCTTAATGGTCTCAAAAGATCTAGAGTAAAGTATGGAGATAGGCGAAAACGCAATCGAAAAAGAAAATTTTGGCCAGTTGAAAGATAATATCCTACTTCTTTTCGCATTTGAATTATCTCATGCTGTACCTTGCGTAGCATTTAGAAAGATTTAAAATACATACTGAAATTTT
>CAYLOF010000190.1:0-4106 GCA_964385215.1 uncultured Thermoplasmatales archaeon | reverse complement strand
AAATCGACTATGATGAAAAATACAAATGCTTAGCAAAACGCAAAACTCCAGTAACATATTACAAAGTTTTGTATCCTAATCTAAAAAAGAAAAGAAGGGAGTTTAACTCGTTTTGCCGTCCATTCTTGCACAAGTTGAGCAAATGTGGGTGTTCCCCAATACATATGTTGCAGTTTTTGAATGACAGTTCTGACAAATCATTCTATCATCTAAAAGGTTATTCGGTTTTGCGATAGGCACGAAAGAGGGTGTGTAACTCCCACGTAGGCGCAAAGAATAAGGCGCAGCGGGTATAGAATTATCCGAACTCATGTCTTTGCCCTAAACGTGCTCCTAGATGTGTTTTTAGTGCCTGCCCCTAAGCAAACATCGATATTTTTTTCCCCTCTCTTTGAATATCTTTTACCTTTTCGTTCATATCTCTTGAAATATTCATGAATCTAGAGCGAGACACTCTGAACTCCGCCACACATTTACACCGTGCAATTCCATCCTCATCGTGATTAGATTCCGGCTTAAGATAGAAAAACAAGAGTTTTATCTCCTCCTCATCGCCTTGGACAATGACACCATCAACTGGCTGAACTATGGCATCCTCAAAATCTACTGTGATTTCAACTTCATCAAAATCTTCCCGTTCGGGCATATTTTTTTCCATTTTTTTCGCCTCAATAAAACGGGAGAACACTAATTGTTTGGTGTAATATCGGTATAGTGACATGTCCATATATGCTTTATGGCAGTTACATAAATAGCTAAGAATACCAAAAATATTATCGACCTACGCTTGATAATACCAAAGATATTTTGAGGTTTCTACAAAAAAATCTGGGAAACGCAAATAATCCTTTTTTCTTTCTAATCATTGGTAAATATCAGAAATATTTCATGCTTCATCGAGGGATATTTAATATTGGAAGCAATACCTAGCAGGTTCTAATCAAAAGGCTATGATTAGAGTTTCTAAGGAGAAATTCAGACAATAATCATGTTTTTGATTAGAGATTGTTCTAAAATACTATTTAAAATATTCTTTTCGTAAAATTTCTCCTATTATAATCATAATTATTCCAAAAATAATTAGAGAATATGCAGGAAAATTTTTATTGGATTGTTCAATAATATCAAATAATATTAATATGGATATTATTAAAGATAAAATTCCAATAAAAATTAGCCCAATACCTGTTTTTCTAGTTTCTTTTTCATCAATAATTGTGCCAATTAATAAAAATGAAGGTATGTTCATATTATATTCCTCAGGTAATATTCTTTAAATAAAAAACTTGTTTTTAAAGGTATGTAAGTAATACCTTGCAAGTTTTAAATCAAGAGGCTATGATGAGTGTTTTTAAGGAGAAAAACTAGTAATAATCACTATTTATGATTAGATTATGGAGCGATACCTAGCAGGTTTTCAGTTAAAAATAAATTAATTTTAATGCTCCTCAATATTTATTATATCCTTTTGCTCCAATCCATATAACTCATAAATTATATGATTAATTTCAGTATCTATTGCTTTTATTTGACGTTTCAATATTGTTTTTTGATTCTCTGTTGATGCATTATTTAAATATTGATTCAACTTAAACATTTTCTCAACTAAATTAACAATTTTATCATGATTATTTTTATCACTTTGATCTGAAAAATTTATTTTTCTAATAGGAACTCTCTGTAAATATTGCTGTCTTAATTCTAAACGTCCCCCTTTATTAACATCTCCCAAACATGAACACATTATTTTGAGTATTTCCCAAATTAATTTAGAATTTAGAAGCCCAAGTAGGTATTTTGAATTACAATTTGTAAAAAAACATTTATTATTTATGTAAATACCTTTATCAATTAAAGTAAATCTTGGTTCCTTTGCTATCTCAGGCCATACAATCTTTTCCTCATCTAACATTGGAGCATATCGCGGTTGGGGTTGTTGCAACTCATACCACGGATGAGATTTAATTGTTGCTCTCTTACTTAATCTTGTTTTATTATTATAGAGCTGTTTTGATATACAATCGAATTGGTTTAAATTAAAACCTCTATTTGCATAAATAAGGTATCGGTTTGGTTTTGGTCTCTGATATCTACGAATTTCGTCACCAATTAAAAGCGGTTTAACAACTTCATCTATTTTTAAATTTTTTTCTTTCCATTTTACATAAGTGGCATTGTCAATATAGAACGCTTTGTTATAACCAGTTTTTATTCCCCAACCAATTATGAAATCTTCAAGCCATTTTGAAAGTGGAATAATGTTTTTAGGATACTTTAATAATCTTGTTAAAACATTTTCTACTGTTAATTTCCAACTTTCTGTTTTATGATTTGGCCCCTCTTTTACTTTTATTGAATTATTATTAACCTGCTTTGACAATTCATGAGGTTTTAATTCTTTAATAGGGACGTAATTAAACTCAGTTATTAAATCTCGTTTTTCTTTATTAAGTGGTTTTGCTATTAGGATTGATGGAAAAGTACTGGCCGATTGAAAAACAGGCAATTCGCCAAAGTCTACAATTTCTAAGATGTTAGTTTTTTTTGCTAGATATTTTCTAAGAGGGCCGCCATATTTTGCTTTCATCCATTTATTACTAGTAATTAGTCCAACACATCCTTTATTTTTAGTTAGTTTAAATGCTCTTTCAATAAAATATGTATATAAATCAGCTCTTGGAGCAAATGAGGAATATTTTCTCAAATATCCTTTTATTTTAGATAATTCTTCCATTCGTACGTAGGGAGGATTACCGATAACAACATCAAAACCACCATTATTCATGATAGATTCAAACTCTGCATACCAATTAAAAGGATTAATTTGATATATTTCATCTTCTCCGATCAAGGTTGTTTGAAAACTTCCTGAAAAAATATCAGTACTAATTATTGAATTTCCACACTTAATATTATCTCCTAAATCAGGTAGTGCTCTTTCTGTCCACAATTTTTGTTGTTTTTCAAAAACATCTTTGCTTTCTCCTTCAAGTACTTTTAGTAAAAGACTTAGTTTAGTAACTTCAACTGCCTGACTATCAATATCCACTCCAAAAATATTATTCAGTAGAATTCTCTTTTTTTCTTTTATTGTAAGATACCAATTCCCATCTTTACCAAAATAAATCTGATCTTTGCATCTATTAGGATTTTTTCTGTTTGAGTAATAATTAAGATGATACTGTAATAATTTCGAATATGCCCCTAACAAAAAAGAACCGGATCCACAAGCGGGATCTAAAATTTTGATTTTTAAAATTTCTTTTGGAGATTTTGATTTTATTAATTTTCCAACTGTATTGTTTACTATATATTCCACAATATATTGTGGGGTATAGTAGACTCCCCCTGCTTTTTTTACTTCAGGTTTTTCTTCAATTTTTGCTCTGTGTCCTTCAGTTAAACGTATTATCTTTCCTAAAAACTGTTCATAAACATTCCCGAGAATTTCTGGACTTATAACCGAAAACTCGTAGGGACTATTGGGATAATAGAGATGTCTAAATATATTTTTTAAAACACTATCATCAATAATTAATTTTAATGTTAGTTCATCAGGAAGTGTATTTCTGTTTCGTTCTTTCTTAAAATGAAAAAGTCCAGAATTATATTTTTCATCTGCTTTTTTAAAAATTTCGCAAAGGTTGCTATATATGTTATCTTTTCCAGCTATGGATTGTAGCTGGTCGAATTTTTCTATCCCTTTATCCTCACACATTCTAAGGAATATTATTCTATCAACTGTTCTTTGAACTGAATGATTGAGTTCACGAACTGATAAATCAGGGTTGCGTATTGCAATATTTTTAGCTAATTTCTCTCGCCAACCCTCGATTTCTTTTAGAAATTCGCCATCAACTTCTTTTGTTCCGCGTTTTTTTCTAGCCGTCTCAGCATATTTATCAAAAGAACCTTGAAGAACTGCTTCGTAAGAGAAAATCGAATAAATATCATCCCATTTGTCAATATATTCTTTATAAGAGATCGATTTTATTCTTTCGACATCTGAACTATCACCTACATGAGGTCTTTGCCTCGCTTCATAAATTACAAATTGAGGCTGGCTATTAATTCCATTTTCAACGTTTATTCATCATTTCTTTGTC
>CAYLOF010000189.1:0-4110 GCA_964385215.1 uncultured Thermoplasmatales archaeon | reverse complement strand
TAGCAGTTGGATTAATCCCAGAAAACGAGTTATCAAAACAGATTAACATAATCATAGATGAACAAACAAAAGGAGCGATCGTAAATGAAAGAATGGAAACATCAGTACCTGGAATATTTGCCTGCGGAAATGTAGTTCATGTACACGATTTGGTTGATGATGTAACAATTACAGCAGAGATAGCTGGAAAAAACGCTGCGCAGCATGTAAAGGAAAAATCAGAAATAGCAGAAAAAATACAAGTAATTGCAGGAAACAATGTAAGATATGTCGTCCCTCAAATTATAAACAACAGATATCTTGATTCTATCACACTGTACCTTAGAGTACGAAGAGAACAAAAAGATGCTTTTATTGTTGTCTCAGATAAAAAGAAACAGATTTTTGAAAATAAAGAAAGAATCGTTAAACCACCAGAAATGATAAAAATTACACTGTCAAAAAAAGAACTTACATTTATTACAAAAAATGAATTGAGAATTGATGTGAGGTGCAGAAAATGAACGAAGATATAACATGCATATCCTGTCCACTTGGATGTCGTATCCATGTTGAGAAAAAAGGAGACAGGATAAGCGTTGTTGGCCATATGTGTAAAAATGGAGAGGAATATGCAATACAGGAAGTCAATAATCCGCGAAGAGTACTTACAACAACAGTGAAAGCAGATAACAGCAAAGAAAATCTATTGCCCGTAAGAAGCAGAAGGGAAATCCCTAAAGATTTGATAAAAAGAGGTGTTATTGAGCTATCAAAAATAAGAGTAAAAGCCCCGATCAAATGTGGAGATTTAGTTTACAAAAATATTTTAGAGACTGGAGTCGACATTATCGCCTCACGAGATATGGAAACAAAAACATAAGAAAATGGAATATAATCATAATGTAAGTGCATGAAACGCCGTTGACCTTTCTTGATCCTTAACCCTCAAATAAACATAAACACAAGGAGAATAGGCACCATCATAAGAAAAACAGCTATTATGGCTATGGCCAAACCAATCTTTCCAAGCCTATATTTTTCAGGCAAAACCTTTTGACTCAGATAGATTGCTCCAATGCCGTACATAATAACTCCTATCACACCAATAAACATCAAAGTCAAACTTAACATTAGTAAAACTGACAAACCCTTATACATCCATATAGCAAGCGGTATGCCCGTTGAAAGAAGAAATATTAGAACATACAACATAAATCGCTTATATTCCAAACCTTCCATTCTTTTAGAAACGCTTTTTCCTGTTTCATAAAGCATTCTAGATACTGCTTCAAATCCAGCATATACTGTACCAAACAGTGCAAAAACAACACTTATCTGAAATAAAGGCTTTAGCCAACCGGCAAGATATTCAAATATTATCACCTGTTCTTGCACAAGTTTAGCATCTGTTGGAAGCGCCTGTTCAGGTGGCCCAAGTAAAACAGCACCAGCGATCATATACGCGGCCGATACAATAGATACAATGATAAAGGCAAGTGATAAATCAATTAAAAGAGGCTTAAGCAAGATCTGAGATTTTTTAATCTCCTTTTTGTCATTTGGAAGATATGTGATTTCCCCAGTTTTATTGAAATGATTGAAGCATTTCTGCGAAAATGCATTTGAATCTTTTCTATCTTTAAAAATTCCCCATTTTTTTACCTTGATCCATCCAAGATAGCCTATAAGAGTTAGAAGGGTAACAGTCAGAGTCCCCAAATAGCCCAGCATGACTAGCGGTATCGGCGTCTTTGCTACCGAAGGATAATCATTTAGAACCCAATCAGGGTAACTAGCAGGAACATTTTGGCCTATTGTAATAAAATTAGGCAATACCTCAAGAATATCAGGTTTTATGGATATTACTGAAACAACTGCACCTATTGCCAGTACTGCCACAAAAAAAGCTTGTGTGTATTCAAGCACCTTATATCTAGCAACTATCACTAATATACCTGCAAGCAAGCAAAACGAGATCCCCCAAATTAAATAATGTCCAATTCCAAACACCCATGCAAGTGCTTGTCCAAGAGATGTTAGTATCGTGGCTGTAAAAATAGGGATAAAAACTAGCAAAATAGCGATGAAAAGCCAGTTGATCCACCCTTTTTTTGTTTTGATTGCAAAAAGATCCATAAGACCTATTCCAGAAAGCATTGTAAATCTGCAACCAACATATGCTATGATATACGAACCGATGTTAATTGTAATCAACCAAAGAAGAGCAAATCCTGCCCATGCTCCGATTTGAGGTCCAAGTATCAATTGTCCCTGACCCACAGTTATCGATGCAACAATGGCGCCAGGTCCAAAGAAAGCAAGATACTTGATGTATTTTTTAATGGATGGCTTCTCTGTTAAAACTGGATCTGGATCGGGAAAAACTATCCGATCATGTTCACTTGAATTCATACTCTTCACTTCTCAAAGATAATTTCTTTCCTCGTCTTTAAAACAGCTTCTGGAAATATTGGTTTAAACGTTCTTCTAACTTCTTCATCGTAATTTTCCTCGCCTTTTTCCTTTAGAATTTTTGCTCCTTGTTTTATCTGTTCCTGCACATTTGAGTTAACCTTATCTACCGTTACTGGAGCGAGTTTATTCACAAAACGCATCATCGCATTTAGCCCATACGACATCGATTCCACTTTCATGATTGATCCTGGAACTGCTGAAAACCATACTCCAATAGAATCTTCACCAAATTTTGTGATAGGAATGTTGGTAGCAGCCTGTCGTTCTGGCGTAGGTCCAACATCACAAACAACCCATTTTCCATCTATATACGCCTCTCCCTCTCCATGGATCATAAAGTACCCCATTGCATCTGAGAATTTTTTTACCATGGGATCTACTATAAGAGTATCAGACCATGCTTCTATCATAGTAAGGGAATAAAGCTTATACCGTGCTTTTATGCCTGCAGCGCGACAAAGTGCAACAAATACTGATATTTCATGTAAACATGTTCCCGTACCACGCCTGATTGTGTTCTCAACAGCATCTAGTGGCATCATTTCCAATGTTAATTTTCTTTTTGCAAAGTTAAAAGCTGCCTCTGCAAATTCTCTATCAGATTTTTTATATGCACCCAGTTTATGTGCCAGTGCAATTACTTCTGGCGCACGTGAATTGCAAAAAAGAGTAGGTCTTAGATATTTTTCATTTGAATCGCAATATTTCATCCCTTCCATATATTTAGGAAGCTCATATCGAAGTGGTGGTCTGACATATTGATCTTCAGTATTCGCAATTTTGCTTAATTTTTTTATGGCATCCAGATTCGTAATGAACATTTTTCCTAGTATGAGTGACCCTGTAAACAATAACTTACGAAGTGGTTTTGGAGGAAGATACCCCTTCTCCTTTATCGCTCGTAAACTTGCCATAATGTCATTTTCCAAGGTCGGAGGAAAGCATGTTTCTCATCTCCTCAGCACAACCACGTATCTCTTCACCGGGGACACGTTTAACCTCAGGTTCTAGAACGGGACCTGGGCGATCGCATACCGGACAATGTTCCAACAGACGAACCTGATCACCAGTCACTATAAAACCAGGGTAGCTCATTGCAGCAGCATCAAGAAATGCGAAACGACCCCACTCGCCATACCCTACTTGTTTAAATTCTTCATCAAGAACCATTGGTTTGTAATATGAATATGGCACATGTAAATAATGTCCCTCTGGGCAATGAACCATCCATCCATTACCTTCAACCATTCCATACAAATCAAGACAATACTTGCCAGGAATGCCCAATACCCTCTTTACCTGCTTTCGGAAGTCAGCAACAGGAACGCGATTATGCTCCTGAACCTTCCAACCACCACCAGTGGCAACGCCTCCGCGTTCTCCAAAATCAAAACTTCTCCCTTCCTTTTCCAATTTGTTCATTACCGAAAACAAAATGAACGGAGCGCCAACAAGAGTGATCTTGTCCTTTGCTTTTTCGCGATCTTCAAGCCATTTAATTATATCATCAATCATCTTGTGTGATACACGTTTTGAAAAAAGCCTAATTATTTTTCCTTTGATTCCTCCCCCACCAATTGTATGTTGAATTAGTTCAATATTTACCTCACGATCAATTGCAACACTTACATCTTTTATAGCATCAAAATATAC
>CAYLOF010000188.1:0-4123 GCA_964385215.1 uncultured Thermoplasmatales archaeon | reverse complement strand
AGTAATAAGCGATGAGAAACTTAACAAGATAATAGACGATATAAAAAATGCCGTAGAAGCTCCAGTAAGACTTGGAAAAATTGATATAAAAAATGTTGCGTTTGGCTTAAAAGGATTGGATGTCAATGTGGCAGTTCCTGACTCTGAGGGTGGACTAGATCCTATTGTGGAAATTCTTTCCAAAATCGAGAATGCTGACAGTGTTGAAGTGGTAGATATTGGACGGATATAATTCTAGGATGCTTTACCCGTTTTTTTAGATTGCACCGAAAGATTTTGTACCGCTTGAATGCCAATATCTGTTGCGTAGTATACTGGATAAGTGGAATTGCTTGTGTCACCTTCAACCAATTCGGCCATATACATTTTTTTGATATGCCACTTTACAGTATGATGATTAAGTTTTAGAGCATGGGCGATTTCAAGTAGATGTTTACCCGAATTGTTCTTCAGATACAACATGATGTCGCGAGCATTATTGTTCCTCAAAATAGATTCGGCAACGGCTTCTCTCCTTGCATTAATACCGCCTTCGACAAGATAAAAAACCTTCTTTCCACCGATAGCCCTACTTCTCACTAGGTTAGTCTGCTCTAGTTTACGTAAATGCCATGCAGCATTGCTTGGTTTTAAATCCAGTTCTCGTGCTATCTCTCTGAGATGAGATCCAGGGTACTCATCAATGTACTCATATAGGGTCTTTCTAACCTCTGTGCTAAGAACATTTTCCGGCGTTACATATTTTATACCGCCTGCAGTAATAACTGCAATAATGATTGCTACTATTGCCAATACAGCTAAAAAGGAAATCTCCGGTGAAAAAAATGATTCGATATTGCCTGCAATTGCCGATTCTGCGCAAAAAATTAAAAACAAACAAAAAGTTAAAAATATTATCGCCTTTTTCTTATAGCACATACTATCCCATCCTCCAATTCTTACATCCAACCTGAATATCCAAAATGCATTCCAATTTAAAAAGTTTACTTATGCGCAAAAAATCCGACTATCTGGTTTTTTGTGTTTTCAATTCTCACAAAACCAAACCGTTCAAACTGTATAATTTCACCATTTTCTATGGAGGAGACTGCCTCTTCAGCAAATCCCTGTACTTTTTCAAGGCTATCTGGATTGTATTTTCCCTCCTTAAAGAGAGGGTGTGAAATAAAAACATCCATTTTAACATATTTGTCAGTTGTCCATTGAATCTTAGCTGAATCAGACATCAGCTCCTCACCAGCATATCCTGCAATGACGACATCATTTTTTTCTTTTATTTCAACATTAAAGAGATCTTTTAATCTAAATATTTCTCCAATTTTCATCTTTTCAATGTCTTCTTCTGGAACATAAAATGTATTACCGGTCTTTACTGTTCTATTTCCAAATTTTTCATCGTTTGGATGTAAACTTATTGATTTCTCCATTGATGGGGCACCCTGAACAATCATCTGTACAGGGTCCTTCACAAAAAAATAGCGTTTTGTTATCGGGTCTAATATCTTGCGATTAGCTGCTTCTACAAGACCAAATGTAACAGTCGATTCAACCTTGGAGATTCCCTGAGTCAAAACAAATCGTTTGATGGCTTCAGGTAATATGCCTCGCTTTTCTAACCCCTTAAGGGTTGGAAGTCTGATGTCATCATATCCTGAAACCGATCCATTTTCAATTAGTGGTTTTATTTTGCGTTTTGAAACGGGCATGCCTTCTATGGAAAGACGGGCAAATTCCAAAAGATGAGGTTTTCTTAACCCAAGGAGATCTAGAAGATAAAAATAACATTCATCACGGAGCTCATATTCCTTTGTACGAAATGGATGTGTCACCCCACCTATGCTATCTTCCACCGCACCTGCAAAATCATAGGTAGGCCACACACGATATTTGTCCCCATGCAGTGGATGTGGCTTATTAATAATTCTAAACAGGGTCGGATCGCGCATTGCAGTATTGTCAGAAGTCATATCTCCTTTAAGTCTAAGGACCATGCCCTCTGATGAAGAAGAGAGTATATCTTTCCAAAGATCGATGTTTTCTCCAGGCGAATTGTGCCTACAATTGCACTCTTTTCCATGAAAACGTCCATCTTTAACTACATCCGGTGGGCAATTGCAAATGTATGCATCCCCTTGATTTATCAACTGCTCTGCTAGTTTATAGTGTTTCTCAAGATTATTTGATGTGCAATATTCTTCGTCCCATTCTATGCCAAGCCATTTGAGATCTTTCTTCTGTGCATCATAAAACTCAAGATGAGAATTCTCAGGATTCGTATCATCAAAACGTAAGATGAACTTTCCATCATATTTCTTTGCATATTCGTAATCAACAATAGCTGCCTTAGCATGACCAATGTGTAAATATCCATTAGGTTCTGGAGGAAATCGAGTAACTACCTTTCCTTTTTTCGCCTCTGGAAGTTTAGGTAAAGAAAAATCTCGTTGTTTCTTTTCTTTTTTAAGAAGTTCTGGTGCTATTTTTTCCAACTCAGAAATCTGCTTTTCCAACGGAATTTTATTAATTTTCTTAACAACAGAATTAACTATTGGAATAATCTCCCTTGGATTAAATCCTTTTTTATGCAAAACACCAATTACATTTCCTATCACTGATTTTGCATTTGCCTTTCCATCAAATTGAACAGCATTTCGAAGCGCGTATTTTCTTGCAGTTTCTTGTATCTCATCAGTTGCCATAATATTACTTCTCTCGTTTTATGGAATATTCTGCAAGTTTTATTAAAACTTGTTTTGCATCTGAATTTCGCAAAGTATCAAGGGCTTTTTTTGCCCGATCACTATACTCCAAAGCAGTATTTTTTGCATATCCAACTGATCCCAACTCTTCAAACAAATCATATACTTTTTTGACATCCCGTTCCGAAGCATCCCTATTACCAAATATATTCTCCAAAAGTTTTTTATCATCTCCGGAAGCATTATTCAAAGAGTGAACTGCAATGAGTGTTTTTTTACCGTTTCTGATGTCATTACCAATATCTTTTCCAAGCGTCTCTTCATCGCTACTCATATCAAGATAATCGTCCCTTATTTGAAAAGCAAGTCCTAGAAATTCTCCATACGCATTCATGCCCTTAACCTCTTCTGCGGTTCCCCCACCTGCAAGTGCACCACCCTCTGCTGCAATTATGAACAATGAAGATGTCTTTTTTCTTATCATCTCTAGATATTCTTCCTCTGAAACATTATGTCTTTTTTCAAATTCCATATCGAGTTGCTGGCCTTCACATACCTCGCGAATACTTCTCACAAGACCTGAATCCAATTTTTTGAAAACGGCAGGGTCGCCAGGGAAATCGTGCATAATTTCAAAGGCTTTGGCAAACAAAAGATCTCCTGCTATTATTGCAGTAGGTTCTCCATATTCAATATGCACTGTTGGCGTATTTCTCCTCAAATGTGATTTGTCCATTATATCATCATGAACAAGCGTGAAATTGTGAATTAGTTCAAGGGACACTGCAAGCGGCATGACTTGTTTCACATCTCCTGAAACAGCTTCACAGGCTAGCATAGATATAGCCGGTCTCAGTCTTTTGCCACCAGCCATGGGAAGATGTCTTGCGGCATCATAAAGAATTTTTGGACGGCCGTTTTCCAAATATTTTTTGAGTTCTATGTTAAACAAGTCTACTCTTTTTTTTAATTCATTTTTTAAATCCATATTCTGCACCAATATCAGCCATTTTTGAAACTCTATCTGCACCAACTAAAAACATTGCAGCCCTCAGTTCTTTAACAATCGCTTCAACTTCAAAAAGTGTAGACTGTTTGCTCTTGGTTGCAGGTTTAAGAAATGTATGTGCCACTCCTGCACAACTTGCACCTAGGGCTATCGCCTTAGCAACATCCAAACCATCTCTAATGCCACCAGTCGCAATTATAGGTAACTTCCAATCAGTTGCATCACCAACATTAAGTATGCATTTTGGTGTAGGAATGCCCCAATCCCAGAATGTTTTACCTCCTCTCTCATGAAGTCTGTCAAATCTCAGTTTAGAACGATAATGTTCTATTGCAGCAAAGGACGTGCCACCTGCACCACCTACATCAATTCCCGCTATTTTTGTTTTTGAAAGCCTACTAGCAACATCAAATGA
>CAYLOF010000187.1:0-4144 GCA_964385215.1 uncultured Thermoplasmatales archaeon | reverse complement strand
TAGGAACTTCTTGTGCAGCTATTACAGAAGATTCATATTTTTTGAATACTTCTATTAGTTGTTTTGTACAAGGTTTTTCGCTTTTTATTATATCGTCTCCCAACAACACAGCAAAAGGTTCGTTGCCAACATGTTTTTCCGCTTTTAACACAGCATCTGGTAAGCCTTTAGGTTCCTTCTGCCGTATATAGTGCACATTTACAAGATCCGAAATATCCCTAACGATCTTTAACAAATTGTCCTTTTTGTCTTTCATTAAATGCATTTCTAACTCAGGTGATTCGTCAAAATAATTCTCAATTGCTATTTTTCCTCTACCTGTGATTATAATTACATCATCTATGCCTGAGGCCACTGCCTCTTTTACAACATAATGAATTGCAGGTATGTCTATTAGCGGGAGCATTTCCTTTGGCATAGATTTTGTTACGGGTAAGAATCTTGTTCCCAGTCCTGCTGCGGGAATTACTGCTTTTTTCACTTCCATTTATCAACGCACTCCTTCATATATTTCAGCCTCCTTCAATCTTTGCCCATCTATAACAATTTTTCCTTTATACTCCATTTTTTGAATTCCGCCCATTTGTCAAAATAGTATTAAAGTTTAAAACATCATTTGCAGATAGGTGATACAGTTTTAATAGCAGCATTAGGCTTTTCATTCGGTCACCATGTTTTTCGGAATTACTCGATACGTAATACGCTCCCTTCGTTTTGCAAGTCTTATTTAATGACTTTTCACCACGTTTGCACTGCATCATTTAATGGTGTAATAAATACTACTCTTAGTTCCTTTTTTAGTAAGGATTTTTCTGTTATTATAATATCTCCTCATACCCGCATAGATAGGGTTTAAGGCATGATTCATCTGACGCAAATCATTTTAGTTTATACCTCACAGCTTTTCCTATTCCTTCTCTTTTGATAAGAGCCAATCTGATAAGCTCATTGAGATCCCTATTCGCCGTATCTCTTGTTACATCAAACTTCTTCTGGATGTTCATACTTCTAATGGATAAATTTGATTTTAAATAATCAAGAACAAATCTTTGCCTCTCATTGAGTTCTAATTTTTTTCCCCAAACTTTTCTTTTGTCGAAAACAAAGTAACAAAAGTACTATTCTTACTGGATTTTATCTCTGGCGTTTTAGGATTTAAAGGATGCTCTTTGTGCTCCTTAATAATTTTATCCCAACCCTCCCCAATTCTCGATATAGCCTATCAAGAAAAATGGTTTGGCAATAAGTGGGTTTGGAGGTATTGATTCGCGCTCGCTCCTCAATTTGTCTACTGTTATTCCTGGTGGTAGTTTGCCAGAACTCCATATCTCCAACCTGTCATCAAATATCCGAACCTGAACATTTGATGCCTCGTCATAATCGCGGTGGCAAACTGTATTGGTCACTGATTCTCTTGTAGAAAAACGTCCATACTCTGATATACCCCTTCTCCTAACCTCTCCAGGAACCAACCGAGACATTAACGCATTATGTTCGACAATATATGTCAACACTTTTGCAGATTTTAGATTTTGATAGAAATTTTTTAATCGTTTATTCAAGCGTATGCACGCGGAAATAATTTCCGCTAAATTTCCGCTAAATTTCCGCTAAAACATAATACGTTGTTTTATCACTAACTCCCTTTCTTTCAATAATGTTTTTATCTATAAGTTCTTTCAAATCATTTCTTGCTGTTCTATCTGTTATCTTGAAAAGATTAGCATATTCCTTACTCGCTATCCTTTTATGTTCTTTCAAATGGTTTATTATTTCTACCTGCCTTTTATTCAAATCTAAATCCTCTAAATATTCTTTTGTAAGTTTCGTTTTTCTAAAAGTCACAACTAAACTGCCAGATATTTCCTCAAATAATGGTTCAGGTAAACCCTGATGTAAACATTCTTCGATAATTCTATTAGTACCTGTGCCCCATTGTTCAATGAATTTGATCAGAAACAATGCCTTTCCAAGTAAGGGATTGCGGAGAATGGAGTCATGTTTTTTCTTAAGATCTTCTACTGTTACTGGTTCTGGTAATGGTCCAACACCCCAGATTTCAATTCTGTCATCAAATATTCTCACTTGAACATTGCTTGCGATTTCATAATCACGATGACAAATTGCATTTGTAATGGCTTCTCTAACTGCCTCAATTGGATATTCCCAAGTCTCAACTCTTTCAGTACCAACAATTTTCGCATGCAACCTGATGTGTTCTTTAACAAACGCAACCGCGTCCTCCCGTTGATTAATAATAGTTCCACCGAACACTTTCATATCTATAAATTCCAATGGTTTTGTTCCCTTAAATCGAGCGCATCTTGCTTCTGTTTGTATAAAAAATCTTTGAGGATTTTTGCCAAACAGAATAACTGCAGCATTTGTCAACTTATTATTTTTTACTAACTTCAATCGTTTTAACGATTCTTTAACTGAAATTGTTGAACTAATATCAAGTCTTCTTTCAAATCTTGCTCTTTTTAAAAACTGCCTAACGCTTTCTTCATCAATATCTTTTAATCCCGCATCTTCACAAATCTGTTCATCCCAATATATTTTCTTTCCATCTAAAGCCATCTTCCTAATCTCATCGCTCGAAATTCTATGATTGCTCTTTCCAACTCTTTTGTAAACTCTATCAAAAGCAAAAACTGGCTTTGATTTACTTTCCTTTACCTCAACGACAATGACGTTCTTTCCATCTATCTTTTCAACAGAAATAGAAGGATAGATATGCGTGTCTGTATTCTGCTTTATCTTATTTGCCAAATTCTCGATTGTTTTCTTTCCAACATCTACGCCGATAATGTTCCCTTTATCATCTGCACCAATAATTATTGAGCCGCCATTGGTATTTGAAAAAGCAGAAACCGTTTCAATAATATTTTTGGTTTGTGACAAGGATGGTTTCAGCTCTAGAATTTCTGATTCATGTTTCTTAACCAATTCAAGGATATTCTGCTTCATTGGACACACCAAAGATTTAATACATAAAATATCTTGTATTTATAAAAGTGTGTGTGATTATTGTTGTGAGTTAATAACATTGGATCATGAGCGAATGAGTTTGGATTTTGTTATGGCATCATTAAACGAAAATCGTGTTTTCTTAGGGAACTCTTCAACGCCCCTAATTTTTTTAGTTTACCAACATACTCCTTCGTATATTTTTGCTGTTTCAGCCATCATATCCTTTTTACTAGCTCTAAAGATGATGGTTGTAAGTTGGCATAAAGTTGGCATAATCACACAAGTTCATAAAAAGAACCTCTTCTATCCCCCTTTTTAACCAGTATTCCTTTATTAACCTAACTTCCGCATTTTTAGGTGCAGGAATCGGATTTTTCTAATGAGTGTTCCTGCTATTTAAAATCGTATAGCCTATGTAAAAGGAGGTTTCCCATTAGAATTTCCGTTTGCGGGAACAGATTCAAGGAAATATGTTTGCTAACCAAAACATTTATTAGGTTATAACGTTATAACAGCTTTATATGGTGGAAGTGTTTGAAGCAAAACTTAGAAAAATAGGCAATTCTTTAGGCATAATCGTTCCGTCATATATCATCGAAGAACTAGGTTTTCATAAAGGCGAGGTAATTCATATTGTAATTCCACCTTCTGAAGGAATAAAGAGAAATAAATTGCTTACTGGTTTGGCAGGCATTGATAAAAAGAAATCAACCTTTGAAAGGGATAAAGAGGACAGATATTGATGTTTCTTGACACCTCTATTATCATAGAAATTTTTCGCAGTGAAAAAAATTCCAAAACATTTGAAGAAATATATGAGTTGATAAGGGATGAGCCCCTTTTTATATCGGTAATTCAAATCGGCGAGATATCTGATTGGTGTTTGAAAAATGATATTGATCCAGAAAAAAGAATCTCCAAACTTAGGCAAATCTTAAATGTCATTCCGTTAAGTGAAAAACTATGTTTTGAAGGATCGCAAATCAAATTTAGTTCACGTAAAAAAGGAATAACAAAATTTAGTCTAATCGACGGGATAATTCTTGCAAGTGCAAGGTCGGTCAATCAAAAACTGATTTCAATGGATAACGACTTCAGAAAAACCAATGATGCAATTGTTTTAAAGAAAGAATTCCACCTGGTCTATAGCGAACGAAGTGAGCGTTGACCG
>CAYLOF010000186.1:0-4144 GCA_964385215.1 uncultured Thermoplasmatales archaeon | reverse complement strand
ATGGATGTCTCAGACATTGGTACGTCGGATTATATCATTGTTAAAGCCGGCAAAACATCTGATCTCTCAGCATTAAAAACTGAGATCAATAAACTAGATAAGGCAACTATTTACTCCAAACAGTTTGGGACGGGTAAACAAGTTGAATGGAGTGTTCTCATAGCTGCACATATCTCAGAAGAAGATAAAATTGAAAAGATATGCAGAGAAAAAATAACAGAGTTTGATCTAGGAGATCTGACAGGTTCACCAGAAAAAGCTTTAAAATCACTAAAAAAAGGAAAAAATAATATTGAAAATGAAAAAAAACAAATCATCTCGAATTTGCGTGTTTCTGCCGAGGAGCAGTTGCATGAGCTATTAGCCCTCCGAGAACAAATCAAACTTGAAAGAATTAGAAAAGAAGTCTCAAAGAATTTTGCAAAAACCAAGTCTACTTACATTATAATAGGTTGGACCTTAGAAGAGAATGAGAATGAATTGCAAAAATTAGTTTCAAATGTTGCAAAAGACTACATAATCTGTAATTTTGAAAAACCTTCACTCAATCCTGATAATCCTCCAACTCACATAAAAATACCAAAATGGGCAGGATCATTTGAGACCCTCCTTGAAATGTTTGCAACTCCAAAGTATAACGAAATAAATCCAACCATCATAATGGGCATTTTTTTCATATTATTCTTTGGTATTATGCTTGGCGACATAGGTTATGGCCTCATAATTCTTCTTATTTCATTGTTTGGATATATCAAGTTTTCAAAATACAAAACAATGATCAAAGATTGGTCCTTTTTGGGCATATGGCTTGGCCTTACAACTACAACTGTGGGCATCTTAACAAATAGTTTTTTTGGAGATTTGATCCCTCGCTTCATTTTTCACGACACGACTCAAACTCTTTATAGCATTACACTTGGAGGCGTACATTTCCCTGTTGAACCTATCCGTGACCCTCTTACCATTTTGACGATAGCGCTTGTCCTAGGTCTAATTCATCTCAACACAGGCATTATATTGGCCATTTACCAGTGTTGCAAAAACAGAGATTTCAAGTCATTAATGACGAAACATGTCTCATGGATACTTCTTCAAATTGGAGGGGGGGCACTTATCGGCGAGATGTTGCTACATATATGGAGTTTAGAAACAGCAGAATTCTACCTCTTCGCCATTCTCGTGATTGTAGGCATACTTTTACTATTAATGGATGCCGGTCCGCTGGGTTTATTTGACATCACGGGTTTTATTGGCGACTGGCTGTCCTACGCAAGATTACTTGCACTCGGCCTAGGAACAACAGGAATGGCACTTGCATTTAATGTAGTAGCAGAAATAATTCCTGACATGGTACCATTTATAGGAATAATATTGGTTCCAATCATCCTCATCGTTACACATCTTGCAAACCTTGGCATACAGGCCCTTGGCGCAGGAGTTCATTCACTACGGCTTCAATACGTAGAATTTTTCAATAGGTTTTATGAGGGAGGCGGAAAAAAATTCAAGCCATTCTCTATAAAAAGAAGATACACTAAAATCAAGATAGAATAAACCAAGAAGTGAATAATAGGAGATAGAAAATGAGAAAAGAAAAAATGAAAGGAAGAGCAACAATAGTAATAATGGCCATCCTAGCACTATTGATGACAACAGGGATCGCCGCAGCAGAGCCTTTAACAGGAGAAGAAGGAGCGACCCAATCAATGATTATAATAGGTTGTGCACTTGCTATGGGAATAGCAGGAATGGGATCTGCAATGGGTTTAATGCTAGCGGGAACATCTGCTGTAGCAGTAACCGCTGAGAAACCTGAACTGTTCGGTAAATGTCTGGTATTTCAAGTATTACCAATGACACAAGCAGTATATGGTCTGCTAACAGCCATCTTGCTGATGATGGGAGCCGGATTACTAGGAGGAAGCGGAACAGATCTAACCAATCCGATGCTTGGAGTATCTGCAATTGGAATAGGGCTAGTGGTAGGACTTACAGGCATATCAGCTGCCAACCAAGGTATGGTTGCAAGTGCATCTATTTCAGCAACTGCTAGAAACCCAGAAGTTGCCGCTAGGGGAATTATCTATACTGTAATGCCTGAAACCATTGCTATATTTGGATTGCTCGTTGGAATACTTCTGATGACAGGATTAGGATTGCTTTAAACGGGAAAGAATATGCCAGCAGAAAAAATCATAGAACAAATAAAGAAAGATTCACAGAAGAAAGTAGAACAGATACTAAAGGAAGCAGAGAGACAGGCTACCGATATTGTCAACGATGCAATAAAAAAGGCAAAAAAAGAATCTGAAGAAATACTTTCAAACGGCGAGAAACAAAGCGAAAGCATAAAGAAAATTCTGATTTCAAAAGCCAATCAAGATGCAAAAAGAAAGATTACAAAGGCAAAAGAGACCATAATTGAAGAATGCTTTGAAAAGGCACAACATAAACTAACAGATATCGGTGATAGAGAATATGAGAAACTTGCGACTAAATTGATAAAGGAAGGGAGCAAAAAACTTGGCGGAAATTGTACAGTACAAACATCCAAAAATGTTGACGAAAAAGTAGCAAAAAAACTTGGAATAAAGGCGACCGGCAAAATAGAGGCAACTGGTGGAATAATCCTTACATCAAGTAACGGCAAAATAACCTTGGATAATACATTTGAAGGTATTTTAAGGCGAGAAAAAGAGAGGATTAGAATAAAGGTAGGAAAACTACTTTTTACATGAAAACGGAGAGGACATTATTGTTTGAGATAATTTTTGACCCATACAACTATCCTTTCTGGATCTTTATAACTGCTGTATTAGTAGGGGCCATGTTGGTCATTTCACGTCCTTTTTCCACATATGTTAAATTTGCGTATCCTAACGCAAGGTTCGAAGCTGTGGGCAATCCATTCATTAAAGACAAAGAATTAAACCGTTTGCTAGATAGTAAGGATTTATCTGAATTTAAGGATTCGTTAAACACGCTGAAGGATTATGATATTACAGGCAAGAATTCTCAAGAAATTCAACAGTCACTGGATGATGCCCTCATTCAAACTGTGGACATCTCTAGAAAAGACAGTGCTAAAAAAATGAATGAGTTTTATGATATATATCTTGAGAAAATCGACGCATACATGATTAAAAACGAACTTAAGAACAAATTAAATGGCAAAGAGATAGATAAAACAGTTGCAAATAGCGCCATTTTACCAAAAACCAAACAAATATTGGAGGAACTTGCTGCCGCGGAAAAGGATAAAATTCCAGAAATACTTAAAAACTATGGTTTTGGTCTTGAAGTAACCGATGCAGTTTTAGATGATGAAAACGATTTTTTAGCTTTAGATACTGCAATAGATAAACACATTATTGAAAGGTTACAAAAGGTAAAGCTCCCGCACAATTGTGAGAAGGGAAAACAAAAATTTGTTAAACGAACGATCGACATAAACAACATCAAAAGAATCCTAAGAGCGAAACAGCTTTCATATGATGAAAAAACCTGCTTGAGCTTGTTTTTGGGAGATGGGCAAGAAATCGCCGCTTGGAAATTCAAAGAAATGGCACAAACAGACAAAATTTCGCAGATCATTTCCAGTCTTGAAGGCACCTCATATTTTGATATATTAAAAGATTCAATAGAAGAATACAATAAGGAAAGATCTGCGCAAGTATTAGAAAATTCACTTGACAGACTTTATTTAAAACTTGTAGAAGATATCTCCACACAAAATTACGTTAACATTGGACCTACTATTAGATTCCTTGTTTCAAAAGAATTCGAAATAAGAAATCTAAAAATAATTGCAAAGGGCATAGACGAAAACATACATCCAGACACCATCAAAAACTTTCTAATTATGGAGGCGAACTAATGAAAATAGCAGGCATCTGCGATAAAGATACAGCAGCAGGTCTGCGACTTGCTGGAATTGAATATCTGCGTATTCCTGATGGAGATGCATTAAAAATTTGGAACGAAATATCAGATAGAAATGATGTTGGTGTTGTTTTTATCACTGAGAAAATTGCTGAAGACATAGGCGAAAGATTAAACGATTACAGGGTAAGAAATATCCTTCCCATTATTGTAGAGATACCAGATAAAAATGGACGTAGAAAAGATCATGTGGATTATGTTT
>CAYLOF010000185.1:0-4155 GCA_964385215.1 uncultured Thermoplasmatales archaeon | reverse complement strand
TAACAGCATCCAATTTACCTTGTCTAGCTCGAAGACTAAGGTACTCCTGAGAATATGGAGAGAAATCAGCAATTTCCTTAAGAGATATAAGTTGTTCATCCTCCACGAAACTTGATAGATAGTACATCAATGCTTCATGAACGGCTTGTGCAATAAAATTAGCAAATGGTGACAAATCACTTTCATCAGCTCTTTGTAAAAACCAATAATATTTACGCCGATCCTCTTTTTTCAAAACAATAGGTGGATATCCTTGACTCATGAGATATAGATTCGTTATAAGTCGCGATATTCTACCATTACCATCAATGAACGGATGTATACGAACAAGTTCATGGTGAATAAAAGCAGCCTTCTTGATTGGATGAAGTTTTAATTCCCTGATATTGGAAATATATTCTCCCATAAGGTTTACAATTTTGGAATAACTTGGTGGGGTGGTTTTTGATCCTATAATTCTTACATTTTCAGTTCGATATTTACCTGATTCTTCCAATATTCCTTTTGTTACTATTTCGTGTATTTGTTGAATAATCTCTTGTGATATCGTTTTTTTTGCGTGAACCAATTTAACCATTAGATCAAAAGCCTCGGCATCGTTTTTCGCTTCAATATGATCTTTTAATGGCTTACCACCAATTGTAACTCCTTCTTCAAGCACAAGTTTTGTTTCTTGTAATGTTAATGTGTTTCCTTCAATTGCATCAGAATGATAAGTGTGCCAAAGTCTAATATCTTCAAGCAATTTCTTTATTGTATCTTTAGGAAGTGGTCTAAGATTATCTAATCGTTTTTTCTTTTCTTCTATTCTTTTTAGTAATAATTTATCAATTTGAATATCGGTATTGGCATATTTCATAGTATACCGATATGTCACAACTGTTATATATCGGTATCGGTCAAAAATCACAAAGGCCGATACATATCCCAAACTCTAATCATAACCTTGATTAGAATCTGCTGCCACTCCTGTAAAAATTACAACAAGACTCTTGCCATGGCCACATGATTGGATTGGAACTTGTTAGCTATTGTATCCGTTACTTTGTAATACCTATGAAATTTTTAAAAATGGTATCTTTTAATTCAATGGCAAAATTAATGTGACGCTCCATAATTTTCCTTCTTTCAAGTAACGCGAGTGCATATGCAATCCGCAAAATTGAAAATTCAAGGCTACGGTAGGATACACCTTCAATATTTGCATCCATATGTAGAATATAATTCTTTATTGCCTTTTTAATTGCTGGTTCATCAGCTGGATCGATTCGTGTCTTCGCGTTTCGCGCCCAGTCCAGATATGCTTTTACAACAAGGGAATACTCTTTTGCATTCTTACCCATAAAACTATCTATAATATCAGACACATACTCTGCCCGTTTTATTCTTGAAATTCGTGCAACTTTGAACGGAAAATCAAAACGGTCGACAAGTGGTTGTTGAATTTTATTTATATCATTACAAGTTGCAATAACTCGGACTTCTGCTTTAAACGCTTGTCGATTTTTCCCTTTAGTAATGATATACTTCCCTTCTTCCATGGCTTGAAGAAGACCATTTTGATCCTCAATCGACATTTTATCAAGTTCATCAACCAATAGAACTGAGCCATTACACCGAGCAAGCAAGCCTGGATGGATTGTTTTACCACGAGCATCACCAACAAGACCTGTTTTCGATGTAAGCTCAGAGTTAACAAGGACTCCATTCATCTTTCGTTGCCACCACCCTAAAAATTCTGATTTACCAGTACCTGAACCACCACAAAGTAAGATATGAAGTCTCATCCGTAAATTAGGACGATCAGTTGTTACACCCATCAGAAGTGAACATTTCCGAATGATATCCCATTGTGTACCAACAAGATAGGGGCAAATGTGTTTAGAAAAAAACTCCAATGGATTTTCTTTGGCAACAATTTGAAAATATTCCTCTGAGTTCATATATATTCTACAAAGATAAATTCGATTCAAGTATATTACTATTGTTCACAAATGCGAGATAACTCCCAGACTGTTGATTTCTAACAGTACGACTGATGTATCGCTCCAATATCTAATCATAAAATGTAATTATGGTTAGGATTTCTCATTAGAAACTCTCACCATAACTATCCGAGTATATCTATAAATTAAAGGGAAATAATGTTAAAACCAGAGAGACATGCAAACCTATATAAACAAGTGAAATACTATTGCAAGTGATAAAATAAAAAATACAAAGAGTTCTAGAGAACAATAATTAAAAGTAAATTAGAATTTAACAGTCATTTGTCTTTTTTATAATCACTTTAAAAAAACAACATATGAATTGGAGTAAAAGAAATGTACAAAACCAAAAAACAAACAAAAAATATGAATAAAACAATGAACGAAAACAAATGCGTACAAACTTTTTAAAAAATTAAAAAAAGTCATGCAAAAAACAATTATTTTATAAGGAAAGGATTAAAAAATGAAATTTAATGAAATTAATATTAACGAAAAACTTAAAGATAAAACAAATGAACTAGAATTCAAAGAGCTCACACTGATACAAGAGAAATGCATACCTGAAATCATCAAAGGAAAAGATGTAGTAGGGCAAGCAGAAACAGGATCAGGAAAAACTGTTGCTTTTTGTCTACCATTACTTGATAAAATAACCCCTGGAGATGGAATACAAACAGTGGTGCTAACACCAACCAGAGAACTATGTGTACAGGTAACAGACGTATTCAAAGAATTTGGAAGGACTCTAAAAATCAAGGCAACCAGCGTCTACGGCGGAGTCAGCATAGAACCGCAAATAAAACGTATACGAAGATCAGAAGTTATAGTTGGAACACCTGGTAGAATGCTTGATCATTTACGTAGACAAACAATGGATCTAGGAAGAATTAGATTTCTTGTTCTTGATGAAACTGATAAAATGCTTGAGATGGGTTTCATCGACGATGTAGAAAAAATCATAAATTACATGCCAGAACAAAGACAAACTCTCATGTTCAGTGCAACTATTGAAAGAAGCATTCATAGACTTATGCAAAGACATCTCAACAACCCTAAGATTATTAAAACTAAATCCCAGGTGGATAAAAGCAAACTACACCAGACTTATTATGATATTTATCAACGGACTGACAAATTCTCAATTCTTGTTCATCTCCTTAAAACTAATAAAGATGGACTTGCAATTATTTTTTGTGCAACACGTCGTGAATGTGACATTATTGAAAAAAACCTAAGATTTCATGGTATTAAATCATCAGCTATCCATGGAGGTATGAATCAGAATAAAAGAATGAAATCTCTTGACGCATTAAAAGAACAGAAAACAGATGTTCTTGTTGCAACTGATGTCGCAGCCAGAGGCCTCGATATAAAAAATGTCTCCCATATCTATAACTACGATGTGCCAAAGACCGCTATTGAGTACATACATCGAATAGGTAGAACAGCACGTGCTGGAGAAAATGGTGCTGCAATTACCCTGCTCACAGGACCCGATCATGAAAATTTCAGACGAGTTCAAAGCAATGAAGAACTCAACATTGAAGAAGCAGATATTCCAGAGTTTAAAAAAGTAAGTTTTTCAAGAAAAATGGATCATGAGAAAAAACCTTCTCAAAACAAACATTGGAATAATAATCAAAGCAATAATAACAATAGAAATTATAGACATGGGAATAAAACTTCAAATAATAACAATAGAAATTATAGACATGGGAATAAAACTTCACAAAAATCCTATTAAATTTTTTCTATAGATCGTATTTTTATAATATTTAAGTAAGTATTATATATTGCATTCTATACAGTGTTTCTCCTGTAAAACAGGCCTAACCCGCCAGGTCCGTCTAAAACTCACTTGACATTGTTCCAAAACATTAAGAAACCGTTTTTTATATTCCCTAAATGTGAGTTTAAAAGAACTTTTAATCTTCCAATAATGGTGATTATATGAGTATACAAAATAATGAAAGTAATAAGTTAAGTTACACGAATACAGGTTCCAAAAAACCACTCCTTTGGGCAACAATCGGCTATAGATTAAAACATGCTGCTGAGAGATATCCAGACAACGACGCTCTTGTAGCAGTTTGGAGAAACGAAAGATATACCTATGAGCATTTTTACAAAATATGTAGAAGAGCTGCAAAAGGGCTCATGCGCA
>CAYLOF010000184.1:0-4166 GCA_964385215.1 uncultured Thermoplasmatales archaeon | reverse complement strand
ATCATAACTTTTGCACTTTTTGCCATTAATCAGGCATATGTAAAGAGGGATAGCAATATTTACTCTACTGACCTTTTCTCCTTGTTTTTCAAAAAAGTTCAAAAGTCTTGTTTAATATTTAATCATAATATCATGATTAGAAACTTGCTAGGGTTTGCTCCAACAGATATATGCGGACAAACGAAAAATAGACGTTCTAAATACAATTCCCCTCCTGTAAAATCCTTCTAACCCGCCAGGTCCGTTGTTTTTTTATATATAAACACAAACAAGACCTATAATATTCCAAAATGTCTTTTTTCAAGAAAAAGTATAAATACTATTAACAACATATAACTGACTGACAGTCAGTCAATTGGAGGAATTAAATATTAGAATAACAAAAAATCCTGAAGAAAGAAAAAAAGAATTAATAGATATTGCAGAACAATTATTCATAAAAAAGGGATATGAGCAGACCGCAGTATCAGATATCGTAAAAAAAGCAAAAGTTGCCCAAGGAACCTTTTATTATTATTTTAAAACAAAAGAAGAGATACTTGATTTAATAACTGATAGATACATAAATAGCAATGTTGAGGGTTATGAAAAAATTGCAAATGAAAAAGGACCTAATGCACTTGAAAAATTAATAAATATTTTTCAATTCTCATCATCCTTTAGAAACAACAAAAATAGCCTTATACAATATTTACATGAAGATAAAAACGCTCATCTTCATCTAAAATTTGAAAGAAAACTACCTGTTATGATCGCAGAACCCTTATCAAAAATAATTTCTCAAGGAGTCAAAGAAAAATATTTTGACACAACATTTCCACAAGAAGCAGCGAAAGCTTTTATTGGAGTTTCTGCAATGGTAATGCAAGGGATTTATAATATAAAACCAGGGTCTGAAAAATATACAAGACTGTTACTGGCAACATTTGATTTTTTAGAAAGAATTCTTGGTGCAAAATCAGGCTTAATATTAAATGCTTATAAAAAAATGGAGGGATAAAACAAATGCCTTTGTGTAAAAGATTAGAATTAAGTCATTCAATAGAAATAAAAACAACACCTGAAAAGATATGGAATTTTTTAAAAAATCCTGAGAACTATACAACCTGGCATCCAAAAGACCATATAAAAATCATTTGGACAGAAGGCAAACCATTCGAGCTAGGATCAAAATTGTATTCAGAACAACTAGTCTTTGGAAAAGTTCAGAAATATAATGGATATATAAAGGAACTAATACCAAATAGAAAAGTTGTTTTTAAATTTAAATTTCCGGTTTCTCTAATTTCTCCAGAAATTGAATGGCGCATAGAACCAAAAGGATCAAAAACAGTATTCACAGCAATAAGCTTTTTACGAGCAGGAAATCTTTACAAAAAACTCTTTAAAAAAGGTATGAAGAAATTAATTGAAGAACATGACAGACATGTTTCCGAAGAAGGAGAAAACCTCAAAAAACTACTGGAGGAAAAAAATGACTGAAGACACTCTTCCCATAGGATATGTACCTTTTCATAAAAAACAACTCTTCAATTTTCAATTTAATAGATGGTATACCCTGGGTTTTGCAAGATATGAAGACATGGAACAGGCAGGAAAAAGAATTCACTCATTTTCAGATTGGAAACCAGTTCTTATTGATCTTGCAGAGAAAGCAGAACAAGAAAAACGATACAAAAACGCGGCCATTTACTACAGAGCTGCAGAATTCTACATCACCCAAAAGGATCCTGATAAGCTCAAATTCTATGATAAATTCATTGAACTTTTCTATAAAGAATATGAAAAAGTTGGAGTGACTAAACATAAAATCCCTTATCAAAAGTCCTTTCTCCATGCTATGCATGTTCCTGCAAAAGGTAAACTCAAAGGAACAATCCTCATGCATGGAGGTTTTGACTCTTTTGTGGAAGAATTCTACACGATGATGGCAATCTTTGCACAACATGGTTATGAAGTCATTGCCTATGAAGGACCAGGGCAAGGGGGAACACGAAGAAAATACAATCTTGCCTGGGATGAACACTGGGAGAAACCAACCAAAGCAGCCCTTGATTTTTTCAAAAAAGATGATGTAACTATCTACGGAATATCCATGGGAGGGCATCTCTGCCTCAGAGCAGCAGCCTTTGAACCACGAATAAAACGGGTTATCTCTTCAGGTGGAGCACTGGATTACTGGAAAATACCAGGACCAATCTCTCGTGGATTTCTCAAACTCTTCCTCAAGTTCCCCAATTTTACAACCAAACAACTCGTCAAAAAAATGAACAAAGATGAACATCACAACTGGTTTGTTGAAAACTCAATGTATATATCAAAAAAAGATGATCCTCTCGATGCAATGTTGACTATGTTTTCTATGACTGAGAAAAACGCTCAACCAAAGAACATAACACAAGATGTTCTTGTCCTTACCGGTAGAAATGATCACTTCATTCCAATAAAGATGCACAATTTGCTATTGAAATCATTAACAAATGCACAATCTGTCAAAGGAATTGTTTACACAAAAGATACTCAAGCACATAATCACTGTCAGATAGGTAATATTCCTTTAGTAACAAAAGATATACTCGAATGGTTAGAACAAACACAAAATAATAACTTTTAATGCAGTTTTTCTCCTGTAAAATCCCCTTAACCCGCCAGGTCCGCTAATTTTTAATAAAGATTAGTTATTAGAGTAGATTTATATGAGTGATATACAAGTCATAGACCTTACACCCGATAATATTGCTGACTATGGTGTTTGTGGTTATAAAAATGTAGAAAAACATATAGAATTAAGAAAAAAAATTGAATGGTTTAATAATTATTATCCAAAGGGATTGAGAATAAAAGTTATTTTTTCGAAAAAAGGGGGCTATCAAGGGATGTTGGAGTATATTCCTGGTAAATATGCTCACCGGCCTGTTGACGCAGATGGATACATGTTTATTCATTGTGTTTTTGTAGGTTTTAAAAAGGAATTCAAAGGGAAAGGCCATGCATCTTTCTTAATAGATGACTGCATAAAAGATGCAGAAAAAGAAAAAATGTTGGGAGTTTCAGTTGTAACTAGGAAAGGCCCATTTATGGTTGATAAAGATATATTTCTAAAAAAGGGTTTCAATATTGTTGACAGTATAAAACCTGATTTTGAGTTATTGGTAAAAAAGTTTGAGGTAAATTCTAAAGATCCGAAGTTTAAATCAAATATGAAAGATAATTTAAAAAATTATCAAAAGGGCTTATACATTATTCGTTCACCTCAATGCCCATATACAGAAAAAAATGTGAACGCCATTTTGGAATCGGCAAAAAACAAATTTAACCTAAAACCAAATCTGATCGATTTACAAGATTCAAAAGCTGTTCAAGATACGCCATGTGCCTTTGGAACGTTTTGTATTATTTATAATGGAGAAATAATCAGTTATCATCCTATTAGCAATACCAGATTTGAAAATATAATGAAAAAAATAATATAGTTTCTAATTTTTAATCCTAGTTGTAAATCCTATCCATCTTGGTGTTTTATTCATATAATCCTGATATTCTTTTCCATATTTTTTCAGACAATATTTCTCTTCAGCTGGTACTGAAAGTATTAGATGTATAATTAATATTGTGGGCTAAGTGCTTAATCGACAAAAACGATGACTAAATATGTAAGTGTACCTTTTTGGTTTTTCGTGACATGGCATATCATGTCATAGAAGGAATATGTATGACGAAAAAGACCAAGAAGAGCAATAAGAAAGAAGCTGAAGTACCAAAAGTCACCAAAAAATTGAATGATATAGTAAAGAAACAGGAGAAAGAACAGGAGCAAGAGCAGAAGAAGGAACAGGTTCAAGTGGAATCCGAACCAGAACCTACACCTGAACCTAAACCAGTAAAGAAACCTCCAAAAGTCAATGTGGAAATGCTCCTAGCAAAACTCCCTAATGCTAAAGTGAATAAGAGAAAAGACGATTTTGTGAAATTCATCGAGGGAGATTGCTATGTGAAGGAGACTTCATATGGAATACAGATACTAGAAAATCTCCATGGTGCTCCTCATAAGGTAATAGGGAGAATAGAAGACCAGAAGGATATGAATGAATGGGTGAAAATCATAGAGGAGAATATCAAGAACTTCGTACCTCCAAAATTGAATAGAGTCTTATCTCCTACTGACA
>CAYLOF010000183.1:0-4171 GCA_964385215.1 uncultured Thermoplasmatales archaeon | reverse complement strand
ACTTTTTAAATTCAACGCAAATCATTTAAAAGATGAGCACTGATTTGGAAATCCCGATAAAAACAACCATTTTTCTTCCTGTTGGATAACACCTGATAATGCCTTAAAACCTCGGATATACATGTTTGCCCTATTTTTAATTCAACATATGTGAGTGGAGAGGATGGGATGGTATTGCACTATGCTCTTTCTAGGAGGAACAATAGTGTGCGGTATAACTTAAAATTAACTCCCCACTCGATATAATATTAGTGATTTCTGCTATAAATATATTCTTCGGCCTTGAGTTCAGCAACAAACGATTTAATAAAGAAACAAATGTTTTGGAAATGGTATATTGATGATAAGGTGAAATTGAAGGGGTTTGTTATGGAAAAAAGCATTCCAATTGATTTTACCATTGATTGTTTAGAAAAGAAATTGAAAGAAAAAAAGGTTACGGCAACTATTAGGGGAAGAGGTTTCATTAGAAGATTTAGATATAGGGTAGGAAGCAAAATTGAAGTTAAATTTCATAGGAAAAGAATTGGATTCGCTGTTATTAAAGATATTGGAACTATCGGCTACGAGGAATTATTTAACCCTGAGATTATTGAAAAGGAAGGTTTTGATTCTGCTGAGGATTTAATCAAATCGCTTAAAAAATTCTGGAGTTGGCATTGGGAGAAAATTGTTAATGGTAAAATGAAATTACCGTTAATTGAGTTTGAATGGATTTAGGACAAGGTGAAATAATTAAGGAAGCGTGGATTTGTAAAGACTGTAATTTAAGTTTTCATAAACCTATGGTTGAATCGAAAACAAAAAATTTGTATTGTCCGTATTGCGGGAGTAGACGAATTGAAAAAAGATAAAGTTAAAGGAATGGGGGATGAGTTAACCTGTATATGCTTCTTTTTGCTTTCTAAACCTGCTACACATTCCCTCTAACCTATCATAACTCTTTTGAAATGCAGAACAATCATCCTCTTGCAACAACTCTGCAATTCCCTTACACAGCTCAAAAACTGCCAGTTTATGCTCATCTTTGGTTTTATTGACTTGCTGTGGAAAAATGTTCATTTCATCATAGGATAAAAATGCCGGTGAGTTACCCTTTTCCATCATACCCACTAGCTGTGTTCTCAGTTGAAGTAAAAACACGTGTAACTGTATAATCTCATTCTTCTGCATATCTCTCCTATTTCCAAATCGTTTGTAAGAATAAATAGTTACTGTGAATCAAAATAAGTATTTCCAGGAGGGAATAAGAAGGGAATCAATCTTAAAAAAAGAACCTTACTTTTTTAGATATTCAAATTGTAATTCCTTTTAAAGAAATAAAAGAGGAGATGGAGATTATAATAAACCCCAAATCCCGATGATAATGGCAATAATCCCAATAATGGTCTGAAATCCACCTAACCACTTAGCAAGTTTTTCAAGGTGTTTGCCCATTGCTGGAATCGCTGGTAAAATACCAACAATCAATATCAGACCAACAATAATAGCAACGATGCTCTGCAGATCAGTCCACCATAAGATTGCTAGTATGATAGCAATAATCCCAATAATGGTCTGAAATCCACCTAACCATTTCGCCAGTTTTTCCAAATGTTTACCCATCACAGGTAATGCTCCGAGTATACCAGCGCAGAGGACAAGTCCTCCTAATATATTTACTATTTCTATCCACATACTATTTCTCTCCTCACATGCGCATATTTTTTATTATGAATATTATTCCCTCCTTATAAAACTATGTAGATAATCCTTCTGGAGCAATATGATTGGTGCAATTCTTTTTTATTGAGGATTCTTTATTCGTTCAACTCAACCATACTGCTATCTGGTAAAAGACCTGATGATACTACTTTTAAATCATCTAATAATTTGTATATGGAACAATTTTGCTTGTTGTTATCCGATTATGGATTGGAATGGCAGGAGGTCGAACGGCGTGTTGTGCTGCCTGATGATTGGCAGAGGACGTTAAAGGATTTTTAGGAGAAAGAAGATAGATTTTTATGAAAATAGATGTTGTGTAATTGTATAGTAGAGGTGGAGGAAATATGGTAAAAATAAATATTAGTATTGAAGGGGAAGATATGGAAGAGATTTTCACAGAGATGATTTCGTTTGGAATGAAATCTATCAAATCTAACAAGGGCGAGATGAAAGAATTAATAGAATTTTTTGCTGATGAATTAATTGATGTTTTAGTGAAACGTAATATTGTTTAAATATATGATTGGGATTAAAAAAAGATAATATCAATGTGATGGGATATGTTAAAGATTTGTAAAAAATGTGGCAAGGAAAAGGTTAGTATAATTCGTCATCATCATAGGGATAAAAAACAATGGATTACGAATCTATTAAATGAATTTATTAATAGCAAAGGTGATGTAGAATTTATCATCAAATCTGGGCATTACCATTACCACATTTGGTATTGTCCAAATTGTGATAAAATTAAAAGAAGATTTGAAGGGAGTGAATAATATGGGGAGAAAAATTGAGCTTGATGTGAAAGAAAGATTGAAGAAACATATGCTTTTGGACAAGCTGATGGATGGTTGTTATATTGAACCGATTACAAACAGTTTTTACTGTAAAAAATGTGATTGCATAGTTACTATTGATTGGGTTAAGAACGAAGCATATTGTGTAAATAATGGGGTAATTTGTCCTTGTGTTAAGGATGAGGATGTCAAAGAACCTGTTACTATAACACAAGATGGTAAGATATGGCTTCTATTAGATGAGATAAAGGGTTCTGAGGAAGCTGTTGATTGAAAGTAGGTATGCCTCTATTTCACTCATCTTGTTAGATAAATCTATAATCTCCTTCTATTTTTTTCCATGTCCTTGACAATTCTTTGTCTTGGTAATCATCTATTACATTGCACATAGAATCATATTTATACTTCTTAATATTTATAATTGCCGAAAACATTATCGTTAATTGACGAATATTATTAGAGATTGAAAAAACAATGGCCATACACGAAACAAATGTGGGAAATATAACAAATCATTTTTTATGCATATTTTGAAGAAACACTGTTTTCCAAGGAGTAAATAAAGATATATAATGCTTTAAATCTCTGATATGCACGAAACCCTATTTTTAATTCAACATATGTGAGTGGAGAGAGATGGGGTGCTAGGACACAGAATTCTATTTTTTAGGATGGAACACTGTGTTATTGCATAAAATTAGTTCTCCCCACTCGATATAATATTTGTAATTTCTGGTATAAATATATTCTTACATGGCTGAATTTAATGGCACAATGCATCAAATAGAAAGCAATCGTAACATTTAAGTTGAAGTGAGAGCTTTGAAGTTGTGGGAGAGGAAAATGTCTGATTATGATGTTAATATCAAAAGGGTACTGGAGGAGGGTAAAAAGGGCAATATTAAAACAGAGATTTGGGCTGAAATAACAAATTTAGACACAAGTAAGACTATGACGAAACGTATCTGGTGGAAAGATGATGACGGTGTTTTTCATGATGGGACACCTGGTTTGCCCATACATCTGCGAGATGCTGTGGATAACGCTTGGATTGAAAAAAGTAGAAAATGGTAACGTGAATAAATATCACTTGAAAAAGATAGTTTGGGATTGTAGGTTTGAAAGAGAAAAAATATGGCGATATATTAGAGTTTTTGGAAAAGAGAAAATCAAAACCAAAACATAAACATAGGATTAGAAAACCCATGGGACTAATCAAAAACATGAGCAAGGCACGTATAGGAACAGTCATCCTCACTTTAGGGGTTATAACCTCTCTTTTTGGAATAAGATCTTCGGAAACATGTATGATAACAGCAATAATAGGAGTGATTTTATTTTTTGTAGGATTATGGATGATATTCATGAAAGATGAAAAGGGTGGAATGAAATTGTAGATTTGAGGGAGAAAAATGCAAGATGCCTATTCAAGACATGTAGAAAAAAGAATAAAAGAACTGCATGAAAGGATGTCTAAATCTAAATTATATACTACAAAGAAGCGCAAGTATTAAACCGAGTTCACTAAATGGCAAACAACCTAAATGACTTTGGAGTATGCACAATGAACCCAACAGGGATTGTAACCTGTGTGAAATACCTATTTAAACAGTCGCTAACAGGTGTTCTTTGTTGATGAATAATAGATTATTAGCAGAATCAAAACC
>CAYLOF010000182.1:0-4173 GCA_964385215.1 uncultured Thermoplasmatales archaeon | reverse complement strand
ATACACGATTGTGGATTTAGAAATTCAGGAGTTTAGTCTTGAGGATATTTTTATGAGGTATTATGATGAAGGAGGTGACAACTAAAATGAATCGTCGATTGCAGGAAATCCTTCGCTTACGTATTGCATTTCAAACAATGAAGGATAATTGGAAGGCAACGCTCATTCTTACCATTCTTTTTTCAGGTATGGCAGTGATGTATGCAGGAATGTATCCTGCCTTTGAAGATATGCTGGCTGAGATGGCACAGGCGGGTGCGCTGGATTCGTTTTCGTTTCTCTCTGGTGCTGAGGATATGTCTTCGTATGTTGGTTTTTTAAATATTGAGATGTATCAGATTTTTTGGGTTCTTATTCTTGGGATGATTCTTGGGTTTATCACAGCATCTATTATTTCTAAGGAGATTGAATCAAAAACGATTGATGTGTTGATGTCCAATCCAGTGTCTCGGAAGCAAATAGTTTTTGAAAAATTCCTTGGCCTCATACCCATGCTTCTTGTGATTAATTTTACGGCCATGCTTGCGATTATGGCAATAACGATTGGTATCGGCGAAGAACTTAATTTTTGGTATTTGTTTTTAACGCATCTGATTTCCGTTCCGTATTTTCTTTCGATTATGGGCATTGGTGTGTTGATTTCCACCCTTATTGATGAGAAGATGAGGGCCAGTATTGTGATGATGGCAGTTGTTGTTGCTATGTATATCTTTGATTCGATTTCTGAGATGATTCCTGATTATGAGTTTTTAGGGTATGTTTCGTTGAAACATTTTTTTAATCCGTATGATGTGTTAAAATTTGGAGAAATTGATGGTGTTGGAACGGGGGTTTTGCTTGTTGTTACGCTTATTGCATTGCTAGGTGCGGTTTTTTACTTTGAGTATAAGGATATCAAAGTCTAAAAAATCCAGTTTATAGATAGTCTCTGTCGATGAACATTTTTTATTATAAGAATTTAGGCATGCTTGAATTCTAGTCAACAACCCAACCTTTAGGATTTATGTACAGTATCCCAAATATCTGAAAAATAACCGATAATAAGCCCTAAATAAAACGTATGTGACTATAGTCGGGTATTTTGTTGTATGGCAGAAGGAAAATTGTTTAATATTATTTCAGTAAATTATCTTTTATAGTTATTTTCGCCTTTCATCTTAAAAAATTGTTCTTTTGTCATCGATGCAGTCTGTAAACATGAGTTGATAATGACATTTTGTTGTCTGGACCACTCCCTATCACTATGAATCCTTACATATGCTGCCCATTTATCAACGAAGCGCATTCTTTCATCCTGATTTTTTTTAGTAAAAGTCATAAAGCATCTCCTTGTATTTTTTAATCAAATTTTTATCTAAATGTCCCTCAGCAACATCTCTGATATGTCTCGCATCTTCAAGATCCTTTGGTGATTTGAGGACCACCTCTTTAAATGCTATCTGAAGTTCTAGATGGGAGATATATAGTTGCCATTGTGGTAACCTAACCGTTAGAGTTTTTTTAAGAGCAATTTCATCAAATTTATTTTTTACCCACTTTAATTCAATATTTGGAATCAACGATCCTTGCTTAGCAAAACGTATTGCAAGATCCTCTTTTAGGTAACCAAATATGAATTCATTCTCTTCGGCATTTAAACAATAAAAACCATTTTTTTTAAGATCCTGTAATATGGATCGGAACGTAGAAAAATCAATTTTTGGGATGATTATATCGATATCTTCACTTGCACGTGCTCTTCCTAATAAGATAGAAACATAACCGCTAACAATGACATAATTGGTATGTTTCTCTAAAATACTGATGAAATCAAGGGCGAAGCGATCTAAATCAGACAGTTCCCGATTAATTTCAATCGTTGAATTCGTAAATTTCATCGATATCTCAAATGAATGAAGAGTTTTAATAGATTATCCAGTCTTTCTTTGAAAGAGTATCTTTATCGGTTGAAAAAGGGAGTTAGTTCAAAAAATCAGATGCCTATGTAGTAAAAACTTTATCAGACACTAAGCTTTAAATCCATCTTATGGATAGTCTCTGTCGATGAACATCTCTATCATAGGAACCGGGTATGTCGGACTAGTATCAGGCGTATGCTTTGCAAAACTAAGAAACAATGTTATCTGTGTAGACGTAGATAAAAAAAAGATAGATAAAATCAACAATGCAATACCTCCAATATATGAAGAGGGTTTAGAGGAACTCTTGTCAAAGTACAGCAATAGAATCAAAGCAACAACCGATTACAGCTCGTCTATAAATAACACAGATGTTACATTCATATGTGTTGGTACTCCTTCAAAAGAAGATGGTAGTATTGACCTTACTTTTATCAAAGATGTAACAATTGAAATAGCAAAAGTGCTTAGAGAGAAAGATAACTATCATTTAATCGTTGTAAAAAGCACGGTTCTACCAGGTACCTCAAGAGATGTTGTTTTACCTTTATTAGAAAAACATTCTGGTAAAAAAGTTGGAAAGGATTTTGGGCTTGCTATGAACCCTGAATTTTTACGAGAAGGAATTGCAATTAATGATTTTCTTGATCCAAATAGAATCGTAATTGGTGCATATGATGATAAAAGTAGAGACATTCTTAGAAAACTTTACAAGGATTTTTCATGCCCTCTTGTAAAAACCTCTCTTTCTGCTGCAGAGATGATCAAATATGCAAGTAATTGTTTCTTAGCAACAAAGATTTCCTTTATTAACGAAATCGGCAATATGTGCAAGAAACTAGGCGTCGATGCATACGAAGTTGCTGATGGAATGGGATTAGATAAAAGAATAGACCGGGCCTTTCTTGATTCAGGTATCGGATGGGGAGGCTCATGTTTTCCCAAGGACCTTCATGCGCTTCTTGCCTGGGCTAAGAAGGAGAAAGAAAAATCAAAAATAATAGAAGGTGCTATTGAAGTTAACAATTTACAACCACTAAAATTAATTGAACTTTTAAAGAAACATATACCTGATTTAAAGGGAAAAACAATTGGCGTACTTGGCCTTGCATTTAAACCAGATACTGACGATATACGTGAGAGCAGGGCTAGCCCGATAGTTGGAAAACTATTGAAGGAGGGAGCTGGCATTAAAGCATATGATCCAAAAGCCATGGACAATTTTAAGGAGTTATATCCGCAAATAGAATATTGTTCTTCGGCAGAAGAAGTTCTAAAGTCTGATGCGATTCTCATTACTACTAAATGGGAAGAATTCAGAAAATTAGATTACAAAGGAAGAATTGTTATAGACGGGAGAAAATTGAAAGAGGCTGAAAACGCTGAGATATATGAAGGAGTATGTTGGTAAATCATAAATTTTTCAAGACGCTGGGGCACTAGCTGAAATGGCAGGTAATCTTCGTTTGAAACCGCCATAAAAAGATATATAAACTCAAATTTTATGTATGAAAATATGATACAATTGTATCAAAAAATCACGCAACTGAAAGTTTTTACCTTATTTCTAAAAAATCCACATTTGAGTTATTATTTAAGAGAATCTGCAAGAATGCTAAATATGGATCCGATGACCGTAAAAAGATCACTAGATCTCCTAGTAAAAGATGATTTTTTGATTAGAACAGAAGAAAAAAATAGAACACTGTACAAAGCAAATGTTGAAAATCCTGCTCTCCGTCACATAAAAATCTCTTACAATCTTTCTTGGTTAAGAGAAAAAAATACTGTTGATTTTATTTTAAAACAAATGAAAAGCGTGAGTTCTATTGTACTTTTTGGCAGCCTTGCAAAAGGGGAGAATGACAAAGAAAGCGATGTTGATATTCTAACAATTTCTTTAAACAAAGATAAACCAACCGCAAAGCTTGCTAAACATTTAGGAAGAGATGCCAATCTAGTGAATTTTACACCAGCACAATGGTCAAATCAAGCAAAAAATAACAAGGCTTTTTATCTCGATGTAATTACAGACAGCGTTTTGCTTTATGGAACAAAGCCAGTGGTGTAAATGAGACTAGATGACTGTTTTAAAAAGCGGTTATTAAGAAGAGCTAATCCAGAACTCTTAAAGTTCAAAAAGGCGCTAGAGATGGCAAATCTAAAGATAGAAAGAGCAGGTGAATTGCTTGAAAGTGGTTTTTATGAAGAATCTATTGTTTCATCTTATACTGGTATGTTTCATTCTGCCCGAGCTTTACTTTTTAAAGATGGG
>CAYLOF010000181.1:1370-4189 GCA_964385215.1 uncultured Thermoplasmatales archaeon | reverse complement strand
ATAAGGAAATATATTATTTAATTTGGTAATATACGATGGCATCGCGAGAGGATTTTAAGTCTTTCATACCTTCAAACAAGATTATACCTGAACTAACTATAAAGGCTGTTTTAGTTGGGGCGCTACTTGCTATTATTTTAGGTTCTGCAAATGCATATCTTGGTTTGTATGCTGGTATGACCGTTTCTGCTGTCATACCTGGAGCTGTTATGGCATTTGCACTTCTGAAGCCCTTCAAAGGGACAATTTTAGAGGTTAATATCGGTATGATGGGCGCTGCAGCAGGTGAAGCGCTTGCTGCAGGAGTTATATTTACAATCCCGGCTATTGTTCTGCTTGGAACTTGGTCTGAAATTCATTATCTTGAGACAACAATCATTGCTTTACTTGGGGGCATACTTGGTGTTTTATGGATGGTGCCTTTGAGAAGGGCTCTCATTATCAAAACAGATCTTCCATTCCCTGAGGGGGTAGCTGTTGCTGCTGTTCTTACTACGACTGTTGGCGGAGGTGAGGTAGTAAAATCAGACAAGGGAGGATCTGGAGTTAGCGGTGTCTGGCTTATTGTTGGCGCGCTTTCAGCAGCATTATTTAAATTTGGACAAGTCGCATTAAAAACATTTAGTGGCGCAATTCATGGCGTTATTGACATTGGCAAATTCAGCATTGGTGGTAGAGAAGAATCGGGTGTTTTTTATGGGGGAGTTGCATCATCGCCTGCACTTCTTGGTGTTGGGTGGATAATTGGCCCAAAAATAGCATCATTTATATTTGTAGGGGGGCTTCTTGGATGGGTTATTCTTGCACCTCTTATAGCACTTGCCACTGGTTTGCCATCGCCTGGAACGGAGTCTCAGATAACAGATGCCTTGGTATTGGGTGCCGGTAATTTTGAATCAGGTAAGATGATCTGGGGTTTTCATCAAATATGGGGCGAATACATACGGTATGTTGGTGTTGGTGCCATGGTTGTTGGTGGTCTTTATACCATATTTAAATTAAGAACCAATCTTAGCCAAGGAATAAAAGAGGCAATTGCAGGCATTACTGGCGGTCAGGTTAAGGCTAAAAAAAGAACAGATCAGGATCTTAATTTTAAATTTGTATTTCTTTTAATTGGCGTACTTACCATTCCGGTCTTCCTTCTTTATGGATGGGTATCAAGCCAATGGGTGATTTCTGGAGTTATGGCTGTTTTTGCCATACTGTTTGCCTTTGTTGCAAGTGCGATTGCAGGATACATGGCAGGTCTTTTGGGGTCTTCAAATAACCCAATATCTGGTGTAACTGTGTCTGTACTTCTTATTACCTCTTTGATTTTACTTGGATTCGGGCTTTCCGGAGACGTTGGCGCATATGGAGTTGCGATACTTATCGCGGCCGTTATTTGCTGCGCTGCAGCCATCTCTGGAGATGTTCTTCAATCACTGACATGTGGCCAGATGATTGGAGCAACGCCTAGAAACCAGCAAATTGCAGAAATAGTCGGAATACTTGCTGCAGCTCCAATTCTTGCACTTGTTGTATCGGCACTTGATAAGGCATATGGTATTGGAAGTACTAATCTTCCTGCACCCCAGGCTTTTCTAATGGCGGGTATTGTAAAGGGCGTACTTGGCGGGGGAATGGTATGGCCGTTTGTTCTTGCAGGAGCGGTACTTGCTTTTGTTCTCATACTCATTGATTTGCCCGTGCTTCCGGTTGCTATTGGTATATATCTTCCTTTCACCTTGGTTATACCAATATTCAGTGGAGGCATTATAAGGCACATAACAAATAAGCTCATTGAAAGGAAATATGGTTCTGCTGAAGAAGAGCAGATCAGTGAATGGGAGCTAGCAATCAAACAAACTGATGTAAAACCAAAAGAAAAGATTATAAGAACAGGACTTCTTCTCACTGCCGGGTTAATTGCAGGAGAAGCACTGATGGGAGTGATTGTGGCGTTCCTTATTATTGGGGGTATAGACCTTGCAATATTTGAGTATCCTCCGATGTGGCCCGGTCTGCTCGTATGGATGTTCATTGCGGTGCTCCTAGCATATATCCCGCTGAGGGACCTATTTGCTGATAAGGAATAAAGAAAAAAAGAAAAAGCGCCGACTGCCTACAGCTGAAGAATTTCTTCAGTACAGGCCGAGAAGATTAGATTTTGAATGGTCCACAAATGCAGAAGGACTTGTTGAAATGGAAGTACCAAAGTTTAAAAGTAACCTTGGCAAATCTTTTTGTAAATTAATTAAAAAAGAAAATATGTTTACTGCCAACATGGACCGACTTGGCTCTCTTGTGTGGAAAAATTGCAATGGGGAAAATACGGTAAAGCAAATCCTGGAAATAGTTAAAAAAGATTTTCCAGAAGAAAAGGATATAGATCAAAGACTCTTTTCATTTATTCAGCAGATTGGAAGTCTGAATTACATTGATTATTAAGACTATTCAAGGTGTGCTTTGTTTACTCTTAGGATGCCGCTATCTCTTTTCCATTCTTTGGATGTTTCATCTAAGACAAGTTTCCTTTTAAAGATTGGTCCATCTACAGTAAGTGTTTCAAATTCTCCTCCCTCTCCGGCTGCATTTATCGCGTATTTTTTTCTTAATTGTATGACGGCATCTATGGTTTTCCCATCAATTGTTTTTCCAAGCCATGTTTCATCAAATCCATAAGCAAACACGCCAACGATTATAATTTTGAAACCTGCGTTTATCTGTTCTCTCAGTATCAATTCTTGATTTTTATGCCAAATTGGAGTAAATGATTTTATCTCTAGTTCATGGCAGATTTTTTCAATTCTAGTTCTTTGGTATTCGGATGCAAT
>CAYLOF010000181.1:0-1270 GCA_964385215.1 uncultured Thermoplasmatales archaeon | reverse complement strand
ACTTTCATCACATAGATATGACTTTAAATAAATAAACGTTTATCGTACAAACTTGCTTTAAATTTCGAATGTGTGTTCATGGGAGTTATAATATGAAAATAGGAGTAATAAGTGGACATAGAATATCTGGTCTTATCAAAAATTCAGAAAAAATAATGGTTGAGACAATTTTTGGTGATGTCCCAATTGAGTTGGCCAAGTTTGGAGAACATGAACTCTTTTTTATCAATAGGCATGGGGAAAAAGCCAACATTCCTCCACACAACATAAACTATCGTGCCAACATACAGGCGCTTTCGGCGAGTCATGTAGAAAACATATTTTCCGTGGGAACCGTTGGATCTATGAATGAAGCCATTCAACCGGGAGATTTTATCATACCTCATGATTTTATCGATTTTACAAAATCAAGACCTCTGACTTTTTTTGAAGACAGTAGAATTCATGTTGACATGACTGATCCATTTTGCCCGGCTTTGAGAAAATTACTTGTTGACAGTTGTAAGAAAATAGGAGGCATTGCTTTTCATGAAAAAGGAGCATACCTGTCTACAGAAGGACCCCGTTTGGAGACTGCATCAGAAATTAAATTATTCTCAAATTTTGCTGATATTGTGGGAATGACTTTGGTTCCTGAAATTGTTTTGGCAAGAGAAAAAGGCATTTGCTATGCATCACTTTGTGTTGTTTGCAATATGGCCACAGGGCTTCAAAATGAATTAACTGTCGATGAAATTTCGGAAATATATGCTGAGAAAGAACCTCTTGTTTTAGAAGTATTGCAATCAACCATAGAATCTATTAGCAATAAAGGAAATTGTAACTGTAAACATGATTTATCAAAGGCAACACTATGAAGAAATATGAACTTATTGAACATACGGCAGATGTCGGCATAAAAGCCTATGGCAAGAGCATCTCAGAAACGTTTGAAAATGCGGCTAAAGGCATGTTTGATATAATTACGGATTGTTCAGAAATTGATAATGTTGGGCAGTATGATATTAAATTGGATGCACCGGATTTAGAGCAATTATTGGTTGACTGGCTATCTGAACTATTGTTTTTAAACAGTGCAAAAAACCTAGTTTTTGGTTTTTTCAAGGTAGAACTTGATGGGAAGAATTCTTGCCTTTCAGCGCATGTGTTTGGTGATAAGTACAATATATCTAAACACAAAATAGGTGCTGAAATCAAAGCTGTAACGTATCATATGTTGGAGGTAAGAAATAAACGCCCATATCACGTCCAAGTTCTCTTTGATATATAG
>CAYLOF010000180.1:1468-4193 GCA_964385215.1 uncultured Thermoplasmatales archaeon | reverse complement strand
CAACCTATGGTAATCAAAATTTTAATTACTGGTGGCACATTTGATAAAGAGTATATGGAGTTAACCGGCGAATTGATTTTTAAAAATACGCATGTACACGAAATGTTGAAACTGGGGAGATGTGGAGTTGAAGTAAAGATAAGAACTTTGATGATGATCGATAGCTTAGAAATGACTGAATATCATAGAAATATTATATTGGAAAAGTGTCGAAATTCCAAGGAGGAAAAAATAATAATCACCCATGGTACTGATTCAATTACAGAAACCGCAAGATTGTTGGTTGAAAATGTAAAAGATAAAACTATAGTCTTAACAGGTGCAATGATACCATATGCTTTCGGAAGTTCTGACGGTTTGTTTAATTTTGGTAGCGCGTTAGCTTTTGTTCAGTCCCTTCCGCATGGAGTTTATATTGTCATGAATGGCAAATATTTTAATTGGGATAATGTTAAAAAAAATAAAGTAACAGGCAAGTTTGAAGAAATAAGGTAAATGCCATTTTTGCTGAATTGTTCCAGATCAAACAGTGTAACTGGATAACCATCATCGCGTAAAGTAAAAATTACTGCATCGATTCACTTTCCTTCTACGAGAAGTAGCGGCATAATGATGTAGAGAGGTGGCAAGTCCCTATTTTTACTATGAACTGAGTATTTCATTCACCTCTTTATCATCAATATCTGTTATGTATGGGATGCCACTAATGTCTGCTGATTCTTTTGTCAACGCAGCTATGTCATCTCGTGAGACGTGTTCCAATGAGAATTTACGACATCCCGCCATAATCTGTCTTAGCCCTTGGTTAAGCCGTTCCATATATGTATAAACACCCATTGCACCAGTTGGAAGTTTTTCAAAGTTTTTCCCAAGTTTTCTTTTAAGATTCGGTGCAGTAACAAATATCTCCTCCTTTGTATCTCCAAATCTTTGTACATATACTGGAACCATATTTTCATCGATTTTTTTGCCGATTGTTTTACCTACCATGGCTGCTGCAAGAGGTGCTCTTGCCATTCCTATAAGTTTAAAGTACGGCGCTCCGAGTGCCAGACCTTTTAACATCTGATCCTCAAATGAAAAACCACCTGCTATGGCAATATCTGGGACATATTCTCCCTTCTTGGTAAGCTTGTCAGCATATTTATAAAGCAAAGAATGTAATTCTACTTCTGGTACGCCCCATTCATTCATCATTCTCCATGGGCTCATACCTGTTCCTCCCCCTGCGGCATCAACTGTTAAAAGATCAATCTTTGCCTTGGATGCATATTTTAATGCCTGTGCTAGTGCTGCTGGACGGTATGCACCTGTTTTTAGGAATACATGTTTTGCGCCAAGATCTCTGAGTTCTTCCGCTCTTTTCAAGAAAGCATCTTCAGAAACCATGCCAACTCGAGAATGTCTTTCGAATTCTTTGAAATTGCCTTTTTCAAATGCTTTGATAATGCCTGGGTCAGTTGGATCAGGAATGACAATGTATCCTCGTTTTTTCAAAAGCTGCGCTTTTTTAAGATCCTTGATCTTGACTTCACCGCCAATATTTTTGGCTCCTTGTCCCCATTTAAGTTCAACAGCATCAACATCAAGTTCAGAGATTGCATATTCATGGACGCCTAACTTTGTATCCTCTACATTTGCTTGTACAATTATTGCCCCATATCCATCTTGCTGCCATTTTTTATAGAGGTTAACTCGCCATTCAAGCTCAGGTGAATGTTTTACTTTTCCTTTAACAATCTCAGATTCTGGGTCCATCCCGCATACGTTTTCTCCGATTGTAAGTGGAATGCCTGTTAGTGCTGCACCTATTGCAAGACCCTCCCAGTTATTTTTTGCAATGCTAGTTGAACCAAGTCCAGGAATTATCGAAGGCATCCTTAGCTTGATTTTCTTATCTCTTCCAATTGTTGTCTCAAGACTCACATTTGAAAATATCGCTTTGTTGCTATCAGCTTCTATTCCCTGTGCTCCGACAACTCCTCCGAGTATTGTAAAATGTGATAGATCCACGGGGTAGTTCTTTTCACTTGCTGATGTGATTATTCCATATGGTTGCGGATAGATAATTTCATGCCCTCGATAAGCAGATTTACCTATCTCGCACATCCCAACGCAACCATCAACACATGTTGCACACATTCCACTAAGTGCACTAATCGCCCCTTCTGTCCTGTTTTTACTCAGCGTAGCTGCAGACGCATTTATCTTTGTTAATGCCATATTTTTTACCTCCAAATCATTTCTATTTTTCTTTTTTTTCTTTAATTTTCTTTCTTCCTAATTCCTTATAACACCATCCACATGTTTCCAAAAAACACATTTTGTCATCCTCATCCTCCAAGCAAACTGGTTCAATATTGGCGCAAGCACCACATACATCGCCTGGTGGATTTGGACCTTGACAGCGTAATTCACAGGCAGGACAAATATACATACATGCACCGCATGTCCTGCAAACATCAGATTTAATATCAAAAGGAGTTGTTATCTTCCTATCTTTTCCTCTGTTGACAAAGCCTATTGCTTTTGCATCCATCTGTTCAGCGCACATACGAACGCAAAGCCCGCAAAGAATACAATCCTTATGTTCAACTTTGAACCTTACTTGCCTTACTCCCATTGCTGCGGCAAGATCTTGAATTGTTTTTGATGAAGGACACATTGCAAGTAACAGTTCGACCAACATTTTCCTTGATTCTACGACGCGTTTAGAATTTGTTCG
>CAYLOF010000180.1:0-1368 GCA_964385215.1 uncultured Thermoplasmatales archaeon | reverse complement strand
TTTTGAATAACATAATTCAACTTCATCGAAATTGCCTTTTCTTTTGTCGCTAGATAATGCAGAGGGTTTTTGCATCTTGTATTTTACTGGTTCTGCCTCGGGGTCGAAAAACGTATCAACTTTCTTATGTTCCCGCCATGAATATGTTCTTGTTCTATCTTTTGTAAGATATTGGTCTATGTTTACCGCTGCACGTTCTCCTGATGCTATTGCATTAATCACAGTAGCAGGGCCTGATACAACATCTCCACCTGAAAAGACACCAGGTATGCTTGTCACCCCATTTTTATCACAACTTACGGTTCCATCAGGCTTCGTTTCAACATCAAGCCCAGTAAAAAGTCCAGTAACGTCAGAAAATTCCCCTATCGCAGGTATTATGATATCAACATCTAAATAAAAATTACTGTTTTTGATTGGAATCGGTTTTTGCCTTCCACTCTTATCGAATTCTCCCGGCTCCATTTTTATACATTCAATACTTTTTACTTTTCCTTTTTCTCCAAATATTTTTTCTGGTGCAGTTAAGTACTGTATTTTTACTCCTTCGTGCTCCGCTGCTTTAATTTCCTCTTCATATGCAGGCATTTCTCGTCGAGTTCTTCGATAGAGAATAGTTACATCCCTTGCACCCATTCGAAGTATTGTTCTAGCAGCATCAATTGCGGAATTTCCCCCACCAATCACAACAGCCTTCTTTCCAACGGGGGATGCCATAGGTTTGTCCAGGCTAACATCGGCAAGTAAATCTACTGCCTGGAAAACATTTTCAAGATTTTCTCCTGGAATTCCCAAGCGTCTGTCCCCATACATTCCAACTGCAACAAAAAATGCTTCATATCCTTGCGACCACAACTGGGATATAGTGATATCTCTACCAACCTGTGTATTCAATTTTATATCTACTCCTAATTTCTTAATATTGTTAATTTCGCGTTGTAAAATGTGATTTGGTAAACGATATTCAGGTATTGCCACTGCCATCATCCCACCAGCAACAGGTAACTTTTCGAAAACTGTTGGTTTATACCCTAAACGAGCTAGGAAGTAGGCGCAGCTTAGTCCAGCGGGGCCAGCCCCTATAACCGCAACCTTGAATGGCATTTCTCTTTTTGAAACCTTAATTTCCGGGTATTCAATGTCATTTTCCTCATAATCTCCAATGAATCTCTTCAATGACCTAATGGCAACAGACTCATCAATCTGATTTCTTCTGCACTTAGACTGGCATTGGTGATCACATATACGCCCACATACAGATGGGAATGGGTTGGTGTCCAACGCTAGTTCCAATGCTTCTTTAAATCTGCCTTCTCCAATCAAAGAAACATATCCTGGAACATTCATGCCAGCAGGACAGGCATTTTG
>CAYLOF010000179.1:0-4210 GCA_964385215.1 uncultured Thermoplasmatales archaeon | reverse complement strand
ATATCATGTTCCAGAGAATATTTTTAGCTCTTTCAACTGCATCGTTTGGGTGTTCTCCGAGAGCAAGCAGACCGGCTATCAGAGATGAAAAGGTACAGCTAGATCCATGGGTTTTTTTGTCAGGAATTTTGGGAAGTGAAAAGATGGCATAGTCTTTGCCATTAAATAACACGTCTTTGGCAAAAGAGCCTTCTATATGACCTCCTGTTATCAGCACATATTGGGATCCCATTTCATGGATAATGCTGCATGCTTCTTTCACATCATCTATCGTTTCGATTTTCACTTCGCTTAATATTTGTGCTTCGTGGATGTTTGGTGTTGTTATATATGCATATGGAAGCAACTCTTTTTTCATTGCAGTAACAAAATTTTCTTCTGATAGTGCGTCCCCGCTAGTTGCAACCATTACAGGGTCTACGACACTTTTTAGATTATATTTTTTGATTTTTTTAGCAATACATCTTACTATTTCCTTGTCATAAAGCATGCCCACTTTTGCAGCGTCTATTTTAAAATCCTCTAATAAAACATCAAATTGCTTCTCTATAACGTTGATAGGGAGTTTATGCATCTCTTTTACTCGTTGAGTGTTTTGGGCAGTAATGCAAGTTACTACTGTTGTCCCATGTAGTCCAAGGGATGCAAAGGCTTTCAAATCTGCCTGTATCCCTGCTCCGCCTAAAGGATCAGAGCCTGCTATGGATAATGCAATTTTTTGTTTCATGTATGAAAAGTTATACAATAGTTAGATTTATATGCTATCCTCAATTTCACCAAAACAGAGTGAAATATTGGATTTTTCAAGATGAAAAACGGGGAGAATGATATATGGAAATAATAGATGGAACGCCAGAAAAAACGACACTCCTGCTAGGAAATGAGGCAATAACTAGAGGTGCTCTTGAGGCAGGAATTGATGTTGCGACAACGTATCCTGGCACGCCCTCTTCGGAGATAGCAGATACCTTCTCAGCGATTGCAAAACATCTCAAAAAGAAGGGAGAAAAACCCTCTTTTTACTTTGAATATTCGATCAATGAAAAAGTAGCACTTGAGGTGGCTGCCGCAGCATCCTTTTCAGGATTACGTGCTTTAACCTGTATGAAGCATGTTGGGTTGAACGTGGCAAGTGATGTCTTTATGACCTATCTATATGTGGGATGCAGAGGCGGGCATGTTATAGTAACTGCAGATGATCCGTATTGCCACTCTTCTCAAAATGAGCAGGATAATAGATATTTTGCATTGTTTGGTAGTGCACCTATGTTGGAACCTACAACCCCACAAGAAGCAAAAGAGATGGCAAGACTAGGTTTTGAAATATCTGAAGAGCTGCACTCTCCTATATTGCTAAGAACAACTACACGATTGAATCATGCCCGAGGGGCTGTGGTCCTGAAGAAACCTAAAAAATCACGAGGAAAAGGACACTTTGAAAAAAGTCCGATGCTTGTTACAACCCCTGAAGTTGCACGTGCAAAGCATCCTGAACTACTGAAAATGATGGAACGCGCAGAAAAAATTTCAGAAAAATCGCCATTTAATGAAATAGTAGCTATTGGAAAGACAAGCAAAATAGGAATAGTCACATCTGGAGTATCGTTTAACTATGTTAAAGAGGCAGTGGAGGACCTCCGAGTTGACGCTAAAATTTTGAAACTGGGGATGACCAATCCTCTTCCACGTAAGATGTGTGGGAAACTGATCAAAGCTTGCGAGCAGATCATAATTGTTGAAGAATTGGAGCCGTTTCTTGAAAATCAGTTTAAAGCAATGGCATATGACATGGAATCCAGCGTAAAAATATTCGGTAAATCAACTGGGCACTTTTCGCGTCTATATGAATACAATCCTGATATTGTTACAGATGCATTGTCTAAAATTTTAAAGGTTAAAAATCCGATTTCCAAACCAATAGATTACAAAATTAAACTGCCGAGCAGGCCACCCACTCTTTGTCCAGGCTGTCCACATCGTGCTACATATTTTGCTGTAAAGAAAGTAGCCCCTAAAGAAACGATTTACCCAACAGACATTGGTTGTTATACGCTGGGAAAGGCACCTCCACTTGAAATGGCAGATCTTTTGTTATGCATGGGATCTAATGCAGGCACAGCATGCGGTCTTGCTGTTTCAACTGACCAAAAAATCATTTCCTTTATGGGTGACTCAACGTTCTTCCATTCTGGGATTCCACCAATAATTGATGCGGTGCATCACAAGCGCGATGTAGTTATAACGGTTTTAGACAACAGGACTACTGCTATGACTGGTCATCAGCCACACCCTGGTACAGATTTTGACGGTATGGGAAATCCTGCGAAAAAAATCCTTGTTGAAGAGGTTGTAAAAGGATGTGGAGTTGAACACATCGAGGTCACGAATCCAAGTGACATTAAGGGAACTGCTGAGGCATTTAAACGGGCACTTGATTTCAAAGGGCCAGCTGTAGTAGTAAGCAAAGCACCATGCATATTGCTTGAGAATAGGGCAAAAAGAAAGGCTGGAAAAAAGATACCAACCTATGTAATCGACCAGGCGAAATGTAAGCAATGCAATATCTGTATAGGTAAATTTGGTTGCCCGGCATTTTACTATGGAGAGAATGGGACCGTACATATAGATGAACAACAATGTAATGGCTGTGGGGATTGTGTCCAAATATGTCCTTTTGATGCTATTTCTAAGAAGAAGGAGAAATAAATGAGTAAAACAAGCATAGTTCTTACGGGCGTTGGAGGGCATGGAGTAATAACTGCAGCCAACATTTTGGGAAAGGCAGCAGTCAATGCAGATGTGAACGTATATGTTTCAGAGGTTCATGGAATGGCTCAGAGAGGAGGTTCTGTCATTTGCACTGTTAGAATGGGAAACGTATCTAGCCCCTTGGTTGCGAGTGGAACTGCAGACACTATCATTAGCACCGAACCAATAGAAGCGTTACGCTATATTCGATATGCGTCCAAGGGTACAAAAATCATAACGGATATAACTCCAGTCATTCCGTTTACTGTTGCAGTGGGTGGTGAAGAATATCCTAGTTTGGAAGAAGTGTTTAAAGAAATAAACTCTCGTGCAAAATTGTACAAAATAGATGCCTTGAAAATTGCAGAAGACTCTGGTGCCATTATAACGAAAAATATTGTAATGCTTGGTGCACTTGCTGCAGTAGATGTTCTGCCGTTTAAATCTGACATTCTTTTTGAGACGATTCTTGATAACGTACCTACAAAGTATAGGAAGATAAATGAAAAGGCGTTTAGGGGAGGAATAGACGCCATTAAAACAATCTAAGTTGCATTTTTGTAAAATGGATAAAAACAAAGTAACAACCTCTGTATTGCTCATTCTGGCCAGTCTAGCGTGGGCAGGATCCTTTGTTGCAGTTCGGTTGACCTACCAAGAGATATCTCCAATTAATTTGGGTTTTCTAAGATTTTTCATTGCTACACCCATCATGGTTACACTCCTCCTTTTAAGAAAGAAAAAAACTCGGATACCTTCCAAAGAACTTCTGCCCTTATCGATTTTGGGGCTAACGGGCGTGACCCTTCTTTATATCTTTCAATTTATTGGCATATCATATACCACTGCATCAACCTCTGCAGTTTTAACTAACACGAACGTAATCTTTATTGCAATATTTTCTGCAATTTTTTTAAAGGAAAAGTTTTCATTAAGGAAATCAGCAGGGGTTGCTCTCTCATTTTTTGGAGTGATAGTTGTCATATTTGCACAGATGTCAAATGAAGACATTACATTCAGCGACACTTTCTTGATAGGTTGCATTTTTGTGATTCTTTCAGCTGCGTGTTGGGCAGTTTACTCAATCGTAGGAAAAAGACTTCTAATCAAGTACGATTCATTTACGGTTACTACATATGCATTTGCTCTTGGAACTGTTTTTTTCTTGCCCATTGTTTTTCCTGAGATAATAGATGTTATTCAGAACATTTCCTTTAATGGTTGGATGGCGGTTCTCTATCTTGGCTTGATTTGCTCTGTGTTTGCGTATCTTGCTTGGTTTTATGTATTGTCTAAAAACGAGGCAGGTAGCTCTGCAGTTTTTCTAAATTTGATACCTCTCTTTGCAATAACCCTCTCATTTTTTGTGGGTGAAGTGCTAACCGCCTTGTTTTTGATAGGCGCCATACTTATAATATATGGCGTATATCTTGCACAAAAGAATTGAGAAGTAAGGAGAAGC
>CAYLOF010000178.1:0-4246 GCA_964385215.1 uncultured Thermoplasmatales archaeon | reverse complement strand
TGCTATCCCTCTTTACATATGCCTGATTAATGGCAAAAAGTGCAAAAGTTATGATTAAAATTAGCATTACCTTTTAATAAAAGATTATATTTTATTAAGCATTAGGCTAAATTAAGGAATATGTAAGGATTTGTTATGAAAGAAGAACCTAACATTTTGCAAATGACTCGTGCTCAATTTCTCATCGGTATCTTATTCCCTTTATTTGCTGGGACGATGATAGCTGTCTCTGTCTCAAACCAATTTAGTTTAACGGGATTTCTGTTAGTCCTTATTATTGGTATTGGCATCCATATAGCAACAAATGTGTATAATGATATATATGATGCTATTCAAGGTGCAGATAAAAAGGAAAGTAAAACCCGTAATTATTATAGTGGAGGATCTGGAATCCTTCTAAAATTCCCCCACCTAATTGGAAAAATGTTTATGCTCGCACGTTTTGGATTGGTTTTATCCTTAATCGCGACAATTGGACTTTTATTTATTATTAATCAATCTCTCTGGCCTCTACTGCTAGTTGTTACCATAACATTAGCTTTTCTAAGCAAATACTATACAGCGCCTCCATTTAAATTAGGATACCGGGGAATAGGAGAAATAGTGGTATGGTCAGGATTTGGTCCTTTAGCAATTACACTTGCAGCAATTTCTCAAAATTTAGGATTCCATTTTACACTCATTGCAGTAATGCCTGCTACTGGCTTTAGTACACTATCGATTTTATGGTTTGGTCAAATGTTAGATATTAAAAATGATATAGCTGCAGGAAAAATTGGTTTGGTTGCACGGTTAGGATCGAAGCGGGCTTACCAAGGTTACGTTATTATCATTTTTTTGTTAATTATCAATATTCTTGCTATATCGTTATTTATCTTACGTCCTGGTTGGCCTGTTCTTTTATCTCTATTACCTTTTTTTATTACTCCAATTATATGGATGATATTGAGAAAATTTCATAATAACCCGATCAAGTTGATGCAAATTAGCAAACTCAACTCTCTGCAGTATCTATTATTCTCAATAATGTTTATTGTAGGAATATATCTTACTTTAATAATTGAGTCATAAAATTATTACTGCTAAAATTGGTTATTATTTCAACCGTCCAACTCCAACCATTTCCACGACCCATTTTGCAATTCCTGGGAAAATACCAGGTACGACAAGAGGCGGAATAGAAATAATCCCATTCCAATTCCCTAAACTTATATCCATTATTGATATACTATTTTTATATGGAATCAATGACTCATTTTGGTCCATTAATAATATATTTTTAGAAATAACCCGTGCCTGTCTTTCAGCATTATGTCCAGTTTTTTCCTCTAAAGCATTGTTAATATCTCCACCTACAAAGATATTAGAATAACCATCTAATTGAAGGTATGAATTAACCTTCAGCGCTCTTCGTTCTGTATAAATTGACTCTGGAAATGATTTCATAAACCATGGGTTACATGTAATTCCAGCACACCAAATAGCAATATCAGCTTCAATTTTCCGTTTTTTATCCGTAGTAAATATTCCTTTTTTATGGTCTTGAACTTTTTCACCAAATATTATCTGGACTCCATGGTTCTCCAAGAAGCGTTGAGCAAAATATGATGCAAGTTCAGGGTTGCGTTCGAGTAAACGATGATGTGGATGAACAAGAGTGATTTTTTTATCTGATGATTTTGTTGCAAGTTCACCTGCAACTTCAGTACCAATGACTCCTCCTCCAACAATCAAAATTCGCTTTGCTTTTTTTATTTTTTCAATCATCTCTTTAACAGTAATTCCAGATTTAATTGTAAAAACATTTTGTTTGTTCTGAAGAAATATTGGATAATCGATACCAGTTGAAATTACTAAATAATCATAATATATCTTTTCCTTTTCAGTTTCAACAAACTTAGAATTTATCTGAATTAAATTATCGGTAACAATCTTTGTACGTTTGAGAAAACGCGAAAAAGGAACGATGATTCTTTGATGATACTTCGGTTGAGTAATTACTTTGGGAAGACCCGGGGAGAATTCAAAATACCTATTTTTATTGATAAGTGTTATTTCTAAATTCTTGTGTTTATCTAATTTTTTTGCAACCATTGAGCCACAGAAACCTCCACCAACAATTACTACTTGCATTAAAAAAAATATAACTTTTCAACATTAAAAACTATGCAATAAAAATTTATATAGCATTATTATATTTTTATTATTTAAGTATTATAATTGAGTGTAATTTAAATGAAGAAAAAAACTAAAGTAATATTGGTTTTTATTTTAATCATTTTAAACATTATTGCAGGTGGTTTTTTTATTTACATATTTTTTACTATTGATGTGCCTAGCATTTATGCTGAAATTGAGATAACCGAATTGACATCTAAAGAAATTAAACTTGAGACATTAGTTCATGTTTCTAATCCTAATACATTTGATTTAATTCTAAAAAATGTTAAGATAGTTAGTGAGACGAAAGATGGTGATGAATTTACCAGTTACTCGTTTAAAGGTGGTCATATTCCTTCCAATGGAAAAAAATCCTTTATGTCAAAAGATAGTATTGGACTTCAGGGCGATATTCCAAAAGTATTGGTTAATACAATAACCGCAGATGTTGGAGTTAAATTTCTTGGTTTTATTGAAAAAATAATGCCTGTTAAAGTTGTTATGGTCTTATCTGTTGAGGATTTTATCAATAATATATCAATTCCAAAAATAAAAATTCATGATGGAATCGAAGAAATAACAGAAGATGGATTGATATTCTCCGGTGATATTGAATTTTCAAATCCAAGTAATGTTGAACTTAATGTTGACGATATAATTGTTGAACTAAAAACTGAAGATGATAATTCTGTTGGATCATTTCATCTTAATGGTGGAACACTTGAACCAAAAGGAACATTGAATCTTGATTTTTCAGGAATAATAAATTATGAAGCATTAAATTCAAAAAGCATTATCATGGATGTTAACAGCCAAGCAACCATATATGTTGCAGGATTAACTCAATCTCTTACATTATCCGCGTCAGCAGAAATTGATATTCCAATTCTTTCTGATTTACTTAAACTAAATGATGATTCATTTGATTTTTCATTATTTGGGGAATTTAAAATAAGATTAATAGGAATTGTTACCACAATTGATTTTAAGGTTTTTAATCCAAGTAATATTCCTCTTGAAACCCAGGATATAAAATGCATTATTTATGGTGTAACAGGAGAAAATAAAAAGGTAATTGTAGAAAAACCAATGGATTCATGCATTGTCCCCTCAAAAAATGAAGTTTGCATTTCTACTCAAATAAGAATACCTTACTTAAAGCTAATTTTTTCTGGAACTGGTAGGATATTCCCAGAATGGATTAGTATACGGCTGGAAGGTAAACTTGCAATAAATGGAACTATTCAGACGATTCCTATTTCTATAAATGGGTATGTAGATCCTTACATATTTAGATAGTATAATAAAGAGCGGACCTGAGAGCTATTAGGGTCTTTCAGAAAAAACGCTCTATATACTGAGTATTTTTAACCTGGTTTTTATTTGAATTTTATTTATTTGAATCAATAAGTCTGATGATTTTATCCATTTGGATTTGCCTTTGATATAACGGTTTTTTATTTTGTTTATATGTTTTCAAATTTTGTTCAAAAGTTTTTTTATTTTTATTTATGTAAAAAATCCCGAGAGGGAGTTTATTTTGTTCGATTGATTTTTTAAAAGCATCAATTCTATTTGTTGCGTCATATTTGCTATCTAGGTAGTAGGTATGTTCTTTGAACCAATCATAGGTGTTGTTTTTATTGAAGGTTACACACGGCTGGAAGATATCAACCAATGCATATCCTTTGTGCAGGATTGCTTTTTTAATTATTTTTTTTGTCTCTTCAATATCACCTGCAAATGCACGCGCAACAAATGAAGCATCTAAGGCAATTGCTATAGATATTGGATTGAAGGGTTGTGACACTACTCCGTCTACCTGTATCGGTGTTCTGAATCCTGCTTCGCTTGTCGGAGAAGCCTGTCCCTTTGTAAGTCCATAGACCATGTTGTTATGGACTATGTTTGTAATATCTGGGTTTCTGCGTATTGCATGGATGAAATGGTTTCCGCCTTCTCCATACATATCTCCATCTCCGCTTTCTGCAATAACTGTTAGACTTGGATTTGCTGCTTTTATCCCTGTTGCTGGTGGTAATGCTCTTCCATGTAAACCATTAAAATAATGAGTTTTGAAATATTG
>CAYLOF010000177.1:0-4277 GCA_964385215.1 uncultured Thermoplasmatales archaeon | reverse complement strand
AAGAAAAAGCAATATATTGGGCTTTAGAGCTTGGGGAAGAAGGCAAGAGCGGTTTCGGTCAATTGGCATCAAGACTTAGAGTGATATCTTATGAAGACATAGGTTTGGGAGATCCAGATATAACGTTACAAGTATCTAAAGCAATAGACGATATGCAAGAAATGTATAAAAAAAATAAAGGGGAATGGAGAATAGTTTTATCCTACATTATCCTACTCTTATGCCGAGCTAAACACTCAAGAATTACAGATCATTTTATTATCGCAATGAAAGATTATTGGAAAAATAAAAAGTTAGATATACCAGATTATGCTTTGGATATGCATACCTCAGCAGGCAATTTAATTGGAAGAACAAAAGGCTCTACCAAAGGTATAGACCACTTTATAAAGGAAGGGGAAAAACTAAATAATGAGAATCCAAATGTAGAAGATATATACAAAGAAAAGGCTCATCAAATATTGAGGAAATAGGGGAGATGGGTTATTGGATCTAAAGGGAAACATACTATGATTGCAATATAAGATGGACGTGAGGTTGCAACTTGAAAAACGTAAAAGAGAATAAAATTCTGAAGTTCGAAGAACTTGGTTGGAAAAAATGGAATCGCTACCAAATAAAGCAACCTTTATGGTTTACAACATGAATACTTGACCCATCTAGAAAGACCGGTTCTGATTAACTGCATATTGAAAGTGCATTATATCGGGGATTAAAATAAAACGGTTCATAGCGTATGACAACAAGGCATGCAAGGGAGATATGAGATTAAGGCCAGATTTGGGCAGTTAACAAACGAGAGGCGGCCCAACAATTAAAAAATCAATCGGAAAATAATTGGACATAATAAAGAGGTTAAATGGAGGTAAAATTTGTGACAGCAATAGCAAAGATAGGAAAAAGAGATGGAAGAACGGTTAACTTTGACCAAAATAAGATTACAGATGCCATATTTAAAGCAGTACTTGCTGTTGGAGGAAAGGATAGACGGCGAGCTGAATTTTTATCGGATAAAGTAGTGAAAAAACTTGAGATGACATATGGCCCTCGCAATATCCCATCAGTTGAAGATATACAAGATACTGTCGAGAAAATTTTGATAGAAGATGGGCACGCAAAAACTGCAAAGGCTTACATTCTCTACCGGAGAGAAAAAGCCAAAATACGAGAAAATAAAAAAAAGATACTTAACAAAGACCAACTGGATGAAATAGATAAAAGATTTAGTACAAATGCCTTGAGAGTACTTGCATATAGATATCTTATAAAAGATGAAGAAGGTAACATCACCGAATCATTGAGGGAACTTTTTCAGAGAGTTGCTCTGACAATGGCCATCCCTGACATGTTATATGATCCAAGGATATATGATAAAAATGGAGAATATACTGTTCCAATAACTGTATCAAAATATCTCAGTGATATTGAGATGTGGGATAACAAGTTAAAGATTGGAAAATATAGTCTTACAAGATGGCATTTTGAAATGTTGATAGCTGCTTACGAAAAGCTTGCAAATGAGGATAAGGCAAAGATAGGGTTAAATGAACTTGTCGTGATGTTGAGAAATGGAACATTTGACAAGTACGAAAAAAATGTAGATGAATACTTTGAGCTGATGACAAAGCAAATATTTATGCCCAATACGCCCACCATTATAAATGCTGGGCGAAAACTAGGCATGTTCTCGGCATGCTTCACACTAGATGTTGATGATAACATAGGTTCAATAATGGCCTTGGCAAGTGATATAGCTTTAATTCAAAAAGCAGGAGGGGGAACCGGCATTAACTTCTCTAAAATTAGATCAGAGGGGGATATTGTGAAATCAACGATGGGAAAAGCATCAGGCCCCACATCATTTATGAAAATCATAGACACTGTTTCTGATGTTGTCAAGCAAGGTGGAGTGCGAAGAGGGGCAAACATGGGGATACTGGAGATATGGCATCCCGACATAGAAAAGTTCATATCGTTAAAGGAGAAAGAAGGTCAGTATGAAAACTTCAACATAAGCGTTGGTATTTGGGATGATTTCTGGAGATATCTTGCCAATAACGCAAACTATCCACTTGTCAGCCCAAGATCAAAAAAAGTGTTGGCGGAGGTGAATTCAAAATCTTTATTTCACTCCATTGCATACCATGCATGGTTACAAGCAGATCCTGGAGTTCTATTTTTAGATACCATAAACAAGAATAACGTTTTAATCAAGGCAAAAAATGGGCCTGTAAGGGTTACGAACCCCTGCGGAGAAGAACCATTATATCCATATGAATCCTGCAACCTTGCAAGTATAGATGTTGCAAAATTTATAAAAAAAGAAGGAGAAGAAAAAAAGTTTGACTGGGATGGGTTTAGAAAAACCGCTAAAATTGTTACGAGAGTTCTGGATAATCTTATAACGATAAACAAATATCCGATGAGAGAGATAGACATAGGAACAAAAAAAACAAGGAGAATAGGACTAGGGTTGATGGGTGTAGCTGACTTACTTTTTGAACTAGATATCAAGTATAATTCAAAAGAGAATTATGAACTGCTTGGTAAACTTACTGAGAATTTGACCTATTCCGCATTTGAAGAATCAGTAGAGCTCTCAAAACAGAGAGGCACATTTCCACTATTTAAAGAGGCAGCTTATTCTGAAGGAAAGTTACCGATTGATCTATACCGACATAGAGAATGGTGGAATTTAGATTGGGATAAATTGGTGGATAAGATAAATAAATATGGTCTAAGGAATGCAATGGTTACAACTAATGCCCCAACAGGTTCCATCTCGATGATTGCAGATACCACAAATGGTATTGAACCAGTATTTGCTTTAGTTTATGAGAAGAATGTGTCTGCTGGTTCGTTCTTTTATATAGATGAGGTCTTTAAAAATAAGCTGAAAGAACTTGGCCTGTATAACGATGAAATTCTCAGAAAAATTTCAGGAAACTATGGAAGTGTCCAAGGAATCGAAGAGATACCAAAAAAAGTACGGGAGATATTTGTGACCTCTATGGACATACACTGGATTGATCATATTGCTGCTCAGGCAGTGTTACAGAGAGCCACGACCGATTCCATATCAAAAACAATCAACATGCCAAATGATGTTAGTATAGATGATGTTCAACAAGCATATATCATAGCTCATGAAATGGGATGCAAAGGTGTCACAGTCTACAGAAATGGTTCGAAAAGCAAACAAGTCTTAAATGTGTTATCTGCAAGGAAGAAATTAGAGGATATGGCTAAACCTTCAGATTTTGCAATGAAATGGCTGAAAAAAATACTAACAACAAACAAATGGACAAAAAACTATATAAAAATAGATGGTAAGGAGAAGAAAATCGAGGTTAAACCACCGGTGATTTCATCAGTTGAAGAAACTAACGGAGATGCTGAAAAAGAAATACTAGTTATGCCAGATGAACAAGAACGATGTCCTGTGTGCGGTGGGAAACATCTTGTCTATGAATCAGGTTGTTCCATATGCAAGGATTGTGGATGGAGTGCATGTACAGTATCATAACACTTTAGGGCAATGCAAACTTGGCACAAACAAACATCAAAAGGGAACCAACAATTCTGGTAAACAGTTTGTAAAAGTTAATATCAAATCATTTCGGAGTTTTTTCTAAGATAAAAGATAGTCAACAACCGCATCTAAACTGTTAAACCCTTTATCATCTGCTCTGGAAAGAAGGATGAACTCCATGCCTGTGTTCTCAGCAAATTCACGATCTTTCTCACTATCACCAACATAAATTATCCTATCATACTGTATGATTTCTTTTAATTTTTTTAATGGATGCGCGGCAGGTTTCAGTTTTTTAAGATCTTCAAATTTTGATCCTCTACCAATACCAAAATCAAATAAATCCTCATAATTGAATTCCCCAATAAAAAATTCAACAACTTCCTGTGGAGAATCACTCAATATCGTTAAACCATATGATCCCTTCAAATTATACAGAGAATTTACATCAGGAAAGGGAGTAAGCTCCCTATTTTTCATTGCTTTTATCTTCTCTTTTATATAGTTCCCATTTCTTGTTTCCCACAATTCTTCCGGTTTTACACCGAATTCTTTACATATCATATCAAACCTATGCAGATTTTTTGAATGAAATTTCTGCAAATTTTCCTTTGAACTATCAATTCCATACTCTGCAAGTGTTTTCTTAAATGATTTGTAAAGCCAATTTAGATTGGATTCTGTATCAATCAAAACATCATCAAGATCAAACGAAATTCCCTCAGCATCCTTCATTTAACCACTT
>CAYLOF010000176.1:0-4280 GCA_964385215.1 uncultured Thermoplasmatales archaeon | reverse complement strand
CCTTGCGAATTGTAAAGGTATTCTGGGCACTTGACTCAGATTTAGCAGATAGGAGGCATTTCCCGTCAATTAATTGGCTTAAATCATATTCATTATATCTTGATACAATAGGTTCATGGTGGAATAAAGGCATTGGTAAAAACTGGCTTCAACTTCGAAACAAAGCCATGACACTACTTCAGAAAGAATCCGAACTTCAAGAAATAGTGAAACTTGTAGGTCCTGATGCTCTTCCACCAAAGGAGCGAGCTTTTCTAGAAAGTGCAAGAATGATAAGAGAGGATTTTCTTCAACAGAGCGCATTTCACGATATTGACACATATTGTCCAGAAAAGAAACAATATGAGATGTTGAGAATTATGTCAAAATTTTCAGATTTAATTCAAAATGCCGTTGAAAAGAATGTTCACATGGATGATATACTATCTATAAGGTCCCGTGAGAGTTTAGCTAGAATGGGGACTGTTTCAAACAAGGAATTTGAAAAAAGATTTAAAAAGGTAGAGCAAGACCTTGAAAAGGAAATAGAATCTCTTATTAGGGAGGTGAAATAAATATGAGCAATAAAGACATAGAATACACAACGATTTCTGAAGTTGCAGGCCCCTTAATAATCGTCGATGGCATAAAAGATGTTGCATACAATGAGGTCGTAAAAATAAAAACTTCGTCTGGCGAGGAACGTACAGGTCAGGTTCTTGAAGCGTTTATGGATAAAGCAATCGTTCAGGTATTCGAAGGAACAAAAGGATTGGATACTGATAAAACATCAGCACGATTCATTGGAGAAACCATGAAACTGGGCGTTTCAAAGGATATGCTCGGAAGAATATTTGATGGGACAGGCAATCCAATCGACGATGCACCACCAATCATACCTGAAGATAGAAGAGAAATTAATGGCAACCCTATAAATCCCTACTCAAGAGAATATCCAAGAGAATTTATTCAAACAGGCATCTCCACCATCGATGGGCTCAATACATTGGTACGTGGTCAAAAATTGCCCATATTTTCAGGTTCTGGACTGCCTCACAACAATCTTGCTGCCCAGGTAGCAAGACAGGCAAAGGTGCTTGGAAAAAAAGAGAAATTCGCTGTTGTATTCTGCGCCATGGGAATAACAGCGGAAGAGTCAAATCTCTTTATCAAAGATTTTGAAAACACAGGTGCCCTAGAAAGAACAACGATGTTCTTGAATTTAGCTGACGACCCGACGATCGAGCGGATTATCTTACCACGTATGGCACTTACCTGTGCAGAATACCTTGCCTTTGATCTTGATATGCAAGTTCTGGTCATACTCACAGATCTAACAAACTATGCTGAGGCTTTGCGCGAGATTGCAGCAGCAAGAGAGGAAGTACCTGGAAGAAGAGGATATCCTGGTTATATGTACACAGATCTTGCAATGATCTATGAGCGAGCAGGTAGAATTAAAGGTAAAAAAGGATCAATTACACAGATACCAATGCTTACAATGCCTGATGACGATATTACTCACCCTATACCGGACTTGACAGGTTACATAACAGAAGGTCAAATTGTTTTAGAACGAGGGCTTCACAAAAAGGACATCTATCCACCCATTGCAGTTCTGCCATGCCTATCGCGTTTAATGGATAGAGGCATCGGAAAAGACAGAACACGTGAAGATCATGCAGGTGTTTCAAACCAATTATATGCTGCTTATGCAGAAGGATGCGATCTTAGAGATCTTGTAGCAATCGTGGGAGAAGATGCACTATCTGAAAGAGATCAAAAATTCCTGAAATTTGCCGATGAATTTGAGAAGAAATTTGTTGCACAAGGAGATCACGAAGACAGAAGTATCGAACAAACGCTTAACATAGGTTGGGAACTGTTTTCATCTTTACCTAAATCTGAACTCAAAAAAATTGATGAAAAATACATTGAAAAATATCTTCCAAAAGTAGAAAAAGAAAAGAAGAGTAGTTAGGATGGCTGAGCAGATACTTGAAGGTGTAAAACCAACAAGGATGGAACTCCTTGAAATTCGTAAAAAACTTACGCTAGCTGAGAAAGGGCACAAACTGCTCGAAGAAAAGCGAGATGCATTAGTAGAAAAATTTTTTGGGATTATAGATGAAAGGAATCAATTATCTAAAGAAATTGATGAAAGGTTCAAAGATGCTTTTCTTTCACTTATACAATCTCAAATGATCATTGGAGAAAAAAGAGTAAAGGAAACTTCAAATCTAACTAAAGAAATCGGTGAAATATCCTTTGAAAACGACAATGTAATGGGAGTTAAAATCCCCAGAATGAATAAAGATGACATAAAAATTACCAGAAATCCAGCATACAGCTTCTCTGAAACATGTGCAAGACTTGATGATTCGCAAAGAAAATTCAGCGAATTACTATCAAAGTTGCTCGACCTTGCCAATTTGGAAGGGCGCATCAAAAGCCTGGCGGTCGAAATCGAAAAAACCAAACGAAGAGTCAATGTGCTAGAAAACAATTTAATTCCCAAGTTACATGCCACTCAGAAATACATTGAAATGCAACTTGAAGAACGGGAACGGGAAGATTTTTTTAGAAGAAAGCGAATTAAGGCCTTAATGGAGTCGAAAAAAACTTAACATGATTTCACTAGATGATGATCCAATATTGGGAAGATTTTTTGATACGCCCCAAAAGAAAGCAAAATGGCTTGTCCGCATCAAAATAGCATATATTACTTGGATAATCTTTGTAATACTGGGAATAATATCTTTATTTATATGGCATTTTATCAATTGAAAATGATTTTTAAAAGAAAAGTTGATATAGGAATCGATAATACCGAGGTATAAGAAATCTGAATGTTGCATTTATCCCGTATGTTTTTATAAGGTGTTGATAGAGTGGAAGAAGAGAAAAAGAAGAAAGAAACATCAAAAGATTCAAACAAGAAGGAGTTACCTTCAATACGTGATTGGATTAAAACTCAAAAATTCAAAACCACAGAAGACATTAAAGTACCTAAACTAATGCTGGATCAGGTTATTGGTCAAGATAATGCTGTAAACATTGTTAGAAAAGCTGCTGAACAAAAGCGCCATATAATGCTTATCGGGGATCCAGGTACTGGAAAATCCATGGTTGCTCAAGCCATGACTGCATTTCTGCCGAAGGAAGAATTAGAAGACATCATTGCATATCCTAACAATGATGACCCAAATACACCCCACATACGAGTTGTTCCAGGTGGGAAGGGCAAAGAAATAGTCAAGGCTCAAAGACAGGAAGCAAAAAAGAAAAAGGAACAACAGAGCAGCATGATCATAACCATCGTTTTTATGATAGTTGCATTTTCCATATTTGCTGCAATTTATCCAACATTTTCAGGAGGAGAGGCCCACCTAGAATATGCAATCTTTGGAGTTATTGCTGCTGTGATGATTTTTCTGATATTTTCAAGAGGTACAATGATGCAACGTCAAGGATTACAACAAGTCCCCAAGGTATTGGTTTCTCATGAAAAAACCGATTTGCCGCCGTTCATTGAAGCCACCGCAGCGCATTCCGGTGCTCTTCTTGGAGATGTGCGACATGATCCATTTCAATCAGCAGGCCTAGAAACCCCTCCACATCAACTGGTCGAAGCAGGAGCCATACATAGAGCGCACAAAGGCGTATTATTTATAGATGAAATCAACACATTGAATTTGCCCTCTCAACAGCATCTTCTTACAGCAATTCAAGAGAAAAAATTTCAGATCACTGGGCAGTCGGAACGCAGCTTTGGTGCAATGGTTAAAACAGAACCGGTGTCTTGCGATTTCATTTTGGTTTCTGCAGGAAATTTAGATGCGCTTAAGGGGATGCATCCTGCCCTTAGATCCAGAATACGAGGATATGGTTATGAAATTTACCTAAATAGCAATATGGATGATACTCTTGAAAACAGAAAAAGGCTTATTCGTTTTGTTGCTCAGGAAATCAAAAAAGACGGGAAAATTTCTCATTTTGATAAGGAATCTGTAGCTGAAATTATTCATGAAGCACAGAGACGTGCAGGCAGAAAAGGTAAACTTTCTTTACGCCTTAGAGAACTTGGAGGACTTGTTAGATCAGCAGGAGACATAGCAGTTGAAAGCGGAGATAAAATTGTAACACAAGAACACGTATTAAAAGCAAAGAAGATAGCTAAGTCTTTGGAACAACAGGTTGCTGAAAGAGCATTAGAACAACGTAAAGACTATCGTTCCTTCAAAATACATGGCCAGGAGATAGGTATTGTAAATGGATTGGCCGTACATTCAGCAGATCCA
>CAYLOF010000175.1:0-4296 GCA_964385215.1 uncultured Thermoplasmatales archaeon | reverse complement strand
AACTCGTCGCTAAAAGATTCTATCTCGTCTTCCAGTAAAAGCAGTTTTTCGTTTCTAGCCCCCAGAATTGAAACAACATGATTTCCTGCTTCCTTCAAAGCTTTAACAATAGGGTATAACGGAGCTATTCCCACTCCCCCGCCAATGCATACAACAGTACCATAATTCTTTATTTCAGAAGGCTTACCAAGTGGACCTGCAAAATTTTCAATTGAATCTCCAACGTTGAGAGTTCCAAGTTGCTTTGTTGTTTTGCCAATCTCCATAAAAATGAGAGTGATCGTACCTTCCTCTTTGTCGGAATCTGCTATGGTGAGAGGTATTCTCTCTCCTTTTTCATCTATTCTAAGAATGATAAATTGACCGGGCTGTGCCTTATTCACCACTAGTGGTGCTTTAACCTTCATCAATTTAACTGTTTCTGACATTACCTTTTTTTCCATTATTGGATACATTTGGTTACATCCTGTGATTTCTTCTGTTAACCTGTATTTTGGATTCCTTTTAATAGTTTATGATAACGACAATCATATGGGGAAAATACCATATTTTCAAGTACATAGAATCGCCTAAAATCTGCTATCCCAATCGGAGCAGAGCTCTCGGTGTATTAAATCCAAGTAGTAATAGATCAAGTGGATTTACCGTGGCCGATGAAATGTCATGATAATTGACATACTGATAAGAGCCTGTAGATTACTGCTGATAATAATGGTGCGGAGTTGCGGAAGTTCAGATCGGAGAGATGGATTCAGGGCGGTTCTGTTGTTGATGCTTATAGGGCGATTTATATTTGGATTATCTCCATCGTATGGTTCAATAATGATTATCAATCATATCGATTTTAATATTGGTTTATAACCACAATATTACGATAATAAACGTATAATATTGGTATTTAACTATTATAATTATGAATTATACCAATAGTTCTAAATATGGATAATGTAATAATATATATTGAGGAAATGCAAGAAAGCCAAATTCTAATTTATAAAGATATAAAAAAAGTCTTGAAGCAAGACTCAAATGATAAAATAACAACAGAGCTAATTACTTTAGCTTATGCCATGCTTTCAGGAATTGATCACTCTATTGCACTACATGTCAAAAGGGCTATTGATGCGGGTGCGACTAGAAGAGATGTTTTGAATGTTGTATCTTGTATTATTGGCGATAAGCAACTTTTTAGTTCAATATTGAAGGTTTTAAAGGTATCAAACTTACATTTTGGGAAGCCGAAATATAAAAAATGATTTAGCAATTAGCTAAAGTTGATAGTTAACCATTTAACATCAGTAATTATTTGTCAATAGCCATACTAAACCATTATATATTTGTAAATAACCAATAAATTTAAATAGACATGACGCCATATATATACTTAGCAAGATTGGAAAAGTGATGTAAATGGAGGAAATAAACTCACAGACAGATGTGTTTCAAGATGAAATCGGGAGCATTGCTAAGGTACTTGACAGTAAAATGACCGCAGTAGAGAGAATGAAGATTACTAAACACAACTTAAAACGCATATCTATGGCGATAATCTTTTACTTGATCACGATGTTGATTTTTGCTGCGCTATTATAATTGCTAAGAGCATTTGGGGCCTGAGGAGATGAATAGCAATGGAATTAATTCTTTATATCATATTATTGGCATTTCTATTTGAAATGATGGACTCTTCGGCAGGGATGGGTTTTGGCACTGGACTGACACCTCTATTGTTTCTCATTGGATATGATCCACTCCAAGTAGTTCCAATACTTCTGATTTCAGAAGCGGTGACCGGGATTACGTCAGGTATGTTTCATCATGAATTTCAGAATGTAAGGTTTTCTATTAAAAGACCTATAAGCAAGGAAACTAAGATTATGCTTATGATAGCAGGAATTGGTTGTTTTGCTATATTTTTTTCAGTTATTCTTACTTATTATTCATTAAAACTTCCAAAGGATGTAATAAAAACATATGTTGGAATTTTAGTTCTTCTTATGGGAATTATTGGAGTGTTTCGGTTAAAGAGCAAAGTAAGAGATACTTATAAACCAAAATTACTTGCCGGATTTGCAGCTTTAGCAGGGTTCAATAAAGGGATAGGTGCAGGCGGATATGGCCCAGTTGTAATGATGGGGCAGTTATTCTCCGGCATTTACGAAAAGACAGCTACCGCCATCGTTTCTTTAGCAGAAGGTTTTGTGTGCATTGTAGGTGTAGCAGCATTTTTATTAATATCTTCATATGGCGTAACTATTGATTTTGCACTTCTTCCCTCTATATTTACAGGTGGCTTCCTTGCTGCAATACTCTCTCCATATATAGTAAGAGTATTGCCAAACAAGATCTGGAAATTAGTCATACCTATTTATGCAATATCGATGGGGATTCTTACAATATCAAAAGTATTTCTCTTCTAGTACTCTCTTTCAAAATTGTTATATTCCTAGCAGCAGCTAGCAACAGAAAAAAAATTAAACTTGTTTAATAACACGACATGCAGGAAAAAAACTTGATGAATATCTGAAAAATCAAGCAAATATTGCATAAATCAAAGTAAAAGAACAAAAAAACAAGAGAATGTATCCATCAAGACTAGGCTCAAATGACACTCAAAGAGGTTGAAAAGAATGAAATGAACGTAACATAAAAAAATAAGTAGAATATATCCAAATCAAAGACAAAAAAATGGTGAATAATCATTGAAACTGGAATTAATAGCCAGTCTCAATTTATTGCCGATAATATTTACAGTGCTTCCTAAATAATGCCACTCCCCGGATTTATCTTTAGCGCGGTATTCAATATTTGCACTCACATCCGAATCTTTGCCTGTAAAAATTTTTTACCCTTTACACTCACATATTTTTTTAACAAATGGAGTAAATTCTTTCTATCTTTAGGATGGATAAAGTCAAAACCCGACTTGCCAATCACATCTTCTGGCAAATATCCCATCATTTTTTCATGCGAAGGACTGATATAGATATATTTTGGATTCAATGATAATGCGGCCACAGCAATTAAATCATCTGTATTCTCAGTTATCAAACGATATCTATCTTCTGTCTCTTTTTGTTCAGTTATGTCTTCTCCTATAAGTAAAATCTTTGTTACCTTCCCATTTTCCTTTATAGGATGCGAAGAAAAATCTATAATGTGCTCTTTACCTGATTTTTCATTAAGTTCACATATGAAATGTTCTGTTGCTTTTCCCCTTAGCGTGTTTTTGAATGTCTTGAAATATATCTTTAGATTCTGTTTAGTGAACGAACATGACATCTTCCAAAATGGTTTCCCAATAAATTCTTCCTCAGAGTAACCTGAAAGAACTGCTGCTGTTTTATTGGCCTTAATTACCCGCCCAAATGTATCAAAGTAAAGCATTATGTTGCTAGAACCATGAAAAAGCAGTTCCTTTTCATCTGACAGCATATCTTCCGACAAACTACCATGTTGCGCTAGTTATACGTTGGATTCCTCGTTTTCGAAATCTTCACTAAAAAACTCAATACTCCCATCCAATGTATCCTCTGGCAGCTTTTCAGGAACCTCTAACTCTTCATTAGTTCCATGACTCTCAAGTTTTTCCAGTTTTTCCTCTTCCATCAGCTTCTTTACAATGTCTGGTTTATCCGCCATCTTACTCACCAAGTACTAGCAATCCATCTTCCTACAAACAGGATAATCTCTTTCTGTAATTATAGATATTGATTTATCTGGCATCCAGTATCCTATCCAAATGTTTTTTCATCACCAAGATACCGTATCAAATAAGTTATTTGTTTAAAATATTAAAATGTTAATTAAAAAACGTAATTTTAGAGATTACATTTTCGTGTCCATCTATTCTAATTGCACAAGGTACCAAATACCAAAGATATTCTTGGTCCAAGGTCAGAGATAATTATTTTATCTATCCCACTGGTTTAATCTTCTTTGCAACAATTTCAGCAGCTTTTGCAATAGGATATGCTGTTGGTGGTGCAGTAACTAATGGATGGGTCCCAATCTGAGCGGTCAGAATTGAATTTACCGTCATTTTGTTTTGTATAGCTAGACCGATGATATTTGTCAATTCTCCTGCACTTGATCCACCGACAACCTCTCCACCAAGTATTATACCGCACTCCTGAGCAGCAATCAATTTTACCATTTGTTTGTGTATGCCAGATAGCGCCCCAGGATGTTTATCAACGCCTTCAAACATGCCAGTAACGATATCAAATCCCTCTTTGCGTGCCATGTCTTCTGTTAATCCCGCTACACCAAAAGCAGTATCTCCAAGGACAGTAG
>CAYLOF010000174.1:0-4308 GCA_964385215.1 uncultured Thermoplasmatales archaeon | reverse complement strand
CTTAATAATTACGTTCCTGTGGGGGGTACCAAGACAATTACTCTGGACTTGGGTTCCATACCTGGTCTCTTGAATGCTATGAATACTGGGGGTTATCTTGATGTAGCCGTTGATGATGATAGTCCTGTTGACTGTGCAAGATTAACGGTTTGTTGTTGTGAATGTATGCTAGAGATAGAAATACAACCAGGATGTTATATGACAACAGGAAGTTTCCCTGTGATTATTAGAAATATTGGAGCTACTGATTGTGATGATATAGATTATACAATTACATGCACGCCAATTATTGGAACTGTATCATGCAGTTCATCTGGTTCTATTACATCATTGCCTGTTGGAGGAGCGGATTCGATAGATTGCACCCCTAGTGGATGTGGACTTGTGTTGATAACAGCCACGGCAGAAGCTTGTAATGGGCTCTTGACCTTTACAGATACAGCAACTGCTTTTATTTGTGGACCTTTTATCTACATTTTTCCCTGAAGAGAGAGAAGTTAATAGATAACTAACTGCAGAAAAACTAAACCATCTATCTCTTTTTTCTTTTTATCCGAATACACAAAATCCAACAACCAAAAGCAAAACGGCAGTTCCAATTACAATACCAAAAACTAAATCATTTAATTATTATGATTTTCTCATTAATTTCCTTGAAAACCATCCTTTGATGTTCCCACTGCTACAACATCTGCTAGGACTAGGAGTTTAAAACCTCTACCTTTTTCTTTTCACTGGTGGAATAATTAGTAAATCTTAGGCGTTCTGACCCCGATTAAAGTTAAAAATACCCTACTATTAAAAACTATAAAACCGACCTCAGACCGGCCGATATCCCCCTTTAAAGGGTCGAAATACGATAAGTCGGTAGGTATTTTAACGGATAGCTTTAAGATAGCATTAACGGGAGGGAAGAAAGGGAACAGTATGAAAAAGAAAATAATAGGTTAAAAGAACTGCCCCTTTCTAAATCTACGCAATAATAGATCAGCAATTGTTAATATTTAAACTTTCTGTATTTACAGTATAAAAATAGGTAAAAAATAGGTAACATATGTTACATTCTAAATCGAAATATTTATATGGATATTAAACATCATATTCTATGGAAGGAAGAAAGGGAAGCCGTTCTTTTAATTTCTTCATGTTTGTTTGTCCCTATATGAAGGCTTTCCCTTTCCTTTTTATCTGAACGAAAATCCATGTTATGTGCCACCTAAACGGAAAAAACCCTGGCCGACCTTTCCCAATTTCTCCGAATTCGCAAAGTTGAACTTAGTCGTCTAAAATAATTAGAGGAAAGCTAAAAAATTAAATTTCGTTACTTTTCTCCCTTGGTTCGGGAGGCCATTATCCCACCCCAAATATTGGCCATCACAGGAGCATATGTTTCGTGCAAGGACGAGTTAGTCCTAGAGAGGGCGTATCTTAAGCTAAGATAACGTGGCGATCAGGTACTGTACCAATTTTAATTACGGTAGGATTAGGAGAATTAAAGTGATAAGTCAATATTTCTGACCTAGATTCTAATATTCTCGGCTCAAATAATAAGTAGCTCTAGAGTCTAGTAATAGGCTTAGACCTATCAGTAAATAATAGGCTATACGTTAATTTAGACGTATCTAAAGCGTCTCAACGGATTATAGGTTTAGGGGTAAGGTAGGGTTTATTTCTCGGTAGAGAGCGCCTACGCTTTTACTTCTAACAAGGCCTGCTACGCAGGCTTTTACCATTACTGGCAAGTCGTTTTTGGCAAGAGCTATTTTTATAGTCGCCTACTAATAATATATTGCGTAGTGAGTAGATCCCTATATAATATACTATATACGATCCGACTCAGTACGCACTATACTTTTAGTTATTCTCAAAATAATCCGCGAGGACTTTCTTTTCATATACATACCATTCTTTACCATTGTCGGTAAACTGGTATACCCGTCCAGTTTTTCGATGTCTCGTGTTTCTCCTCTCTGCATATTTAATTATTCCTCTGTCAAGCAGTTCTTTTACGATTTTGGGAAAGCCAACTTTCTTCACTTCTTTTTTATTTCTTGTTTTATCTCCCAGAGTTTTATGGCCAACTTTACCTCTGCCTTCAAACAGAGCATTTAATACGACGACGTGTGGGATGTATCTCCTCTCATTCTCTTGTAACAAATCCAAATGGAGTAAAGGTATTGTGATTTCCTTGGTTTCATCATTGTCTAAGTTTAAACCGAAAGTCGACGGGAGGAAAGGTTTAAAGAGTTAAAAGTAAGTTAAAACTACTCCATAGGCCACGATATTTTTAAGTTTTAATAGTTTTAACAAAAAAATTTAAGGAATTATGAATAAAGAAGGTTTATACCCCCTTTTATTTACTTCTTAAAAGAGTTAAAACTGAGAGTACTGTATACTTTTAACTAGTTTTAAGAGTTTTAACCTCTACTTCAGTAAAACCTATAGTTAAAACTAAGAATCTTCGCTTATGTCATCTTCATCTACAATTTCAATAGATATTTCGACATTTGGTTTGGGACAGTAATATTTGGTAGGATATCCTTCAGATATCACATCGGTTTCATTTTGAATCCTATCCATATCTCTGTAGAGAATGGTTTTTGAAACAGTGACCTTTTTCCAGCAATGTATCTCTGCGATCTTATATCTCCTTCCTTTGTCTTTCCTAAGTTGATTATAGATGTATTTTTGTCTAGAGTTTAGACTTCTTATTTTTTCATCCTTTCCAACATATATGGAGTTGAACAAATTAATTCCATTGTCAACATCATCCTTATTAACCAACACCCTACCGTTCTCGTCTTTTTCCCTTTGGAATTGGTATAATGCTGCGTAGAACTTGATGTAATCCTGCATTCTCTTATTTAACGTCCTCATCCCCAATTCATCGCTTTTAGGTCTCTTTTCATCCATATATTTCGTTAATTTTTCTATTGAAACTTCCACTCTCTCCAATAAACCCATCGCAACATCCGCTATCTCAATATCTTCGTTATGCTTCCCCGTTATCTTAAAAGCATCTTCTTCTTGCTGAATTTTGATGATACCTTTTGTCTGTCCTTCAGATTCATCCAATTGCAAATTTGGTAACCTCCTGACAATCTGGTTTTTAATAACTGTTTCTGCAGTTGTAATAAAAATTGTTGGTTTTTTAAATCTTATATTCTTTGCTCCCACACCGGGAATGGTCTTGGTGATGTTAATCTCATCATCTTCCAATAACAACTTGTTGTCATCATGATCTAGCCAATCTTGTGAAGCATCTTTAACATAAAGTATAGTATCCGAATTTATCTCCTCACATTCTGTAAGAAACTTTTCAACAATCATATCTCCCTCAGGTACCATTTGTTTACTCTTTTTCTGACCATAAACAATTGCTGTAGGGGTCGGATTGGAATATTTTTGCCATTGCTTTCTAAAAAGTGTTTTTCTCACACCATTTATAACATAATCTTTACCTGCACCTGAGGCTGCATCCAGAGACATATTTGTAGAAGTTGTTGCCCTGTTCTTCACTATTGTACTGGCACATATAACAATGACTACTTCTATCGTCATCTTTTCACCGACTATGTTGCTGTTATCTTGCACTGTTTTCACTATCCGCTCAATCAACCTTGGATCCTTAAGGAGTTCCATGGCTTTTTCTTTTAGCTGTTGCCTCTCTGTTTCTATCCCTTTCTCACCTGGTTCCTGGTCTACCCTATCCATTTTTACGCCACCTCTGGTACAATCTCTCTAATATTACACCAATTGATAAAAGAGGTTTTTTGGTCAGTTTGAAAAAATACACCATTGTCATTTATTGCTTTGACTAACCCATGTAGGATGAACCCATCGTTCTTCACTAGCTTACAACTTTTGTTCAAAAAACTATCTTCTTCTCGCATTATAATCTCACCAAATATATTCTCAAATTTTTCTCACTGTTTCTGATTCATTTTCTCCATATTCATCATCAATTATCTCAATCTCATACTACACTCTACCAAGCTTGAAATCGGGAGGTAACTCCTTGTTATGGTTTAAGTCCTCAACTTTCACAATATAACGTTTGCCGATGATGATCTTCCTTTCGATCTTGGCTATGGTGTAAAATAACGAATTTTCGTCTAGGATAATACCACGTATTACTCTGGTTGGAGAATATTCATAATCGTCCAGGGCGTATGTGATCCTAACTTCGTCTCTATAACCCATCATTTTCCACCTTCATTTTCAGCAGAATCAACAAGTTTTTTGTTGTCATTTTCTGACAAAGTAAACTGCATGGCTGGCGCTGGACGATTAGATTTTTCCTTCATA
>CAYLOF010000173.1:0-4311 GCA_964385215.1 uncultured Thermoplasmatales archaeon | reverse complement strand
ACTTCTTGGCAACCTATTTGTTTTAAATATATGGCATCAATCAAAGCCGAATTCCCACCACCAATGACCGCTACTTTCTTCTCTTTGAAAAAGAAACCGTCACATGTAGCACAATATGAAACGCCCTTCCCTTGAAGTTCTGCTTCTCCAGGAGCATTAAGTTTTCTATGTTCAGTCCCGGTTGACAAAACAATTGCGCCAACGGTATATTCTCCTTCTGAAGTCTCGATAGCAAATTTGTCATCTAATTTGTCTATCTTCTTCACTTCTTCATAAAATTTGATATCAACATATTTACTGGCATGTTGTTTCATTTTCTCCATAAGTTCAGTACCAGAAATAGATTCAAAACCTGCGTAGTTTTCAATGTTTGGGGAAAGCATTGCAAGACCGCCACCACCACTTTCATCAAAAATAACTGCCTTTATGCCAGCCCTTGCTGCATAAATTCCTGCCGAATACCCTGCAGGACCTGCTCCAATAATCGCGAGTTCAAAATCCATAAAAACAACCTTATTCGACCCGTCAACCTAGATAAAATATTTATAGTTTTTCATCCTTCTAATTACCCAAGTTTATTTTTAATAACATGGAATGCTTCATCTGGAGATTCAACAGATGCAACAGCTCGTTCAAATGGACATAATCCATCCTGAGACTGATTTGAAATATGAGGAAGAAACATATCCACTTGCCCAAGAATGCCACCAACAAGAAGTACTGCCAATGCTTTTTTTGTTCCTTTTTCTGCATACACGCCAGCTGCATGAACATACCGGCACAAAAGCGCTGATGCCCGCCCAAGTAATCGATCGCCAATCACACACCCAGAAAAATCACCAGAAGTGGTTTCAATAAGATCAATAAAAGGGGCAAGCCCCTCACCAGTTCGCTGATGCAAGATTTTGCCATTTTTTATGACAACAAGAGATGCATCCAAGGTGTGCAACAGCAACTGTGCTTTCTCAATATCTAAAATGACTTGTTCATCCATCATTTAATTATCAACCAATTTATACGCCACGTAATAAACAGCGTTCCACAAGAGGAGAAGCAGTTTCTTTCATCTCATTGAAATCAGTTTTCTCATATGGTAATGCCAAGTTCAAAACGCTGTCATCAATAATGGGGGCATCCATTTTAAATCTCTGCAAATAATATCGTTTTGCTCCTTTGATCCATGTTGCAATCTCTAAAACATCATCTTTTTCAACGAGTCCTGGGACCATCGTGGTTTTAAACTCATAATCCGGTGCCTTCTTTTTGATAATAGAAATGGAGCGATCAATGCTGCCCACGTCAGTTTTCACCCCTGTTAATGTGTCATATTTTTCACGTGGAGCTTTCACATCCATAGATACATAATCAATAAGGTGTTCATCAAGCAACTGTTCTAATCGATCTGGAAACGTGCCATTAGTATCAACTTTCACGAGAAAACCACGTTTTTTTACCTCATGAGCAAAATCGCCAAGGTCCCCATGAAGAAATGGTTCACCACCAGTAATGGATAATGCATCAAGTTTTCCCTTACGCGCATCAAGAAACAAAAGTACATTTTTTTCAGGTAAGATATCAGTGTCGCCAAACACCATGTTTTGATTGTAACAAAACGGGCAACGAAAATTACATCCCACCGTCCATACAATTGCACAGATTTTTCCAGGATAATCCAACAACGATGTTTCTTGCAGTCCACCTAGCTTCATGCTGAAACCTTCACTACCTGTTTTTTATCAAAAGGTACAAAAGCTTTTCGATCTGCAAACTCTTGTTGTTTTCCTTTATTCCATTGGTTTACCGGGCGAAGATACCCAACTACCCGCGAATACACCTCACATGCCGTTGTTTTTCCTTCTTCTTTACAACGCGGGCAGAGCTCATGCTCACCAGCAATATAACCATGTTCTGGACAAATACTAAACGTTGGCGTAATCGTATAATAGGGCAATTCATAGTTTTCAGCAACTTTACGAACAAGATTCTTCACCGCTGTTGGATCTGGGGCATCTTCACCAAGGAAAATATGTAAGACCGTCCCACCAGTATATTTTGTTTGCAAGGTGTCCTGTAGTCCTAATGCCTCAAACACATCAGTAGTAAAACCAACGGGAAGTTGTGTGGAATTTGTATAGTATGGTTCTACAGCTCTATCCCCCTTCTTTCGATAATTTTCTTGATTGTACACTTGGATATCTGGATATTCTTTCTTATCCACTCGGGCAAGTCGATAACTTGTGTTATGCAGACAAATCAATCCACTACCACCAACGAAGTTATTTACCTGATCGCCTTTTATATCAACCTCGAAATCATAAACATGTTTTGGAGGGGTTACTTCTTTAACTTCTTTTACTTTGTCCCAATAGATATCAGAATTCACAAGTATTTTTAATTTTTCAAATCTTTCATCATATTGTGGGATATATTCCGATAATTTCTGAACGATTTCTTCTAAAAATTGATAACTGATAGTACCCTTTCTCAAATTTCTATTAAAGCTATCTTTTGAAATATGGAGATCCTGTGGATCCAAAGCATATTTCTTCATGATCTGTTTTAGAATCTTTGGAACAATAGGAATCACTTCTCTACTAGAATGTGTTTTTCCAAATGCATTTTTTTCATTGAGAACAACCTGGAAAAAGGTTTCTAAATTGGCAGCACCACTAATGGAAACAACATAATTTTTCTTCCATTGAGGATTATATGCAGGTTTATTATCCACCCTGATCTTTGTGAGAATACCCAGACGAAGGAGTAATAAATTCAAACCTTCAGACAACTCTTTTGAGCTTGTATATAACCTCACAGAATAATCCGTTTTTTCCTTCTGTTCATAAAAGGAGCCGTCACCATAATAATATCCTTGTAAAAGCCCTGCAACACATTCATCTGATGTCTGGAAAATAAAGTTTGGTATCTTCTTTTCATGAGAATGCCCTTGGAAACCAATTTCTTTGAGGAAAAGACCAATAGATTTACTTAAGGTAACTGTGTAAATAGGTTTTCTCGGTTTTTTCCGTACGGTAGATGAAAAATGAGCAGATCCTTTTCCAAAGGTTTCCTCGACAGCATGGATGAATTGTTCTGCAAATTTTTTATCCGTGTTACGAAATTCACATCTCTCTGAAAACCATCCTTCTGAAAGCAAGCTACCTATAATAAAACCAAATTGTTTGTCTACTGGTATTAACACATTGAGAGACACAGTATTTTTCGACCGTCGATAAAACATTCTTGCGGCTTTTAACACCTTCTTGTTGAGTTCAACATTAAGGTCATACACCAATTTTAAGGGAACAATTCCTTTTTTCCTAAACATATATTTAACATCTTTCCAATTCATCGTATAATTCTGATCACACCATTGCTTTACATCAGATCGATTGATAAGATCTTCAACAAAAAAATGAGGGAAGACGCCATATAGATACTCCTTGATTTCAGAGTTTTTAAACATATCAATGACATTATATTCAGTATGTACTGTTTCCATCTCAATTTTTTTCGGAATAGCAAGAGAATCATTAGGTTCCATATCTCTAACTACTATTTCTTCAGGTGTACCGTCATCATTAATGGTGAATACACTATGTTGACCGGTGACTCTAACCTTCCTTCCAGATAACGTAGTAATCTCATACATTGATTTAGCAGGATGCCTCACAAGAGCAGTAACAGGATATTTTTTTATTTTCTGTGTCCCCTTACTAAATCCATAGGTGAACATGGTACCATGAGGGATTTTTAATACCTCACTTGTTCCAACCATACAAATATCCTTCTCATTCTCGACTAAATAGCGGTCAATGAGCGGCCCAATCTCACAAAACCTTGGGTCGCTTTGAGCAACAAGGACTGTTTCATCAGGAGCAAGACTACCCTCTGCAGGGGTTGCTTCAAGATTGAAAATATCACTGGTTTCCTCTTGATAATCAGCGATTTTATCGCGCATATGATCCATGACTTTTTCAGCAAATGCTTTTCCTTCAGGGTCACCAATGCTTTTCCCCATAAAATTTAGAAGAGCATCGTTCATACCTATGACCCCTATCGTTGAAAAATGATTTTTCCAAAACTGTCCATATGCTTTTTTGATATCATGAAGATAAAACCGAGAGTACGGATGCAGACCGATTTCCGTTAGATTCTCAATGACTTCCCGTTTGATAATCAAACTTTCTTTCGCTAGATTCATTATAGTATCAAGTCGATTGAAGAAATCTGTTTCATCTTTGGCAAGATATCCGATTCTTGGAAGGTTAATAGTGACAACACCAATGGATCCTGTTTTTGGATTTGCACCAA
>CAYLOF010000172.1:0-4324 GCA_964385215.1 uncultured Thermoplasmatales archaeon | reverse complement strand
AGGCATACCGAGCTATTTTTGAAAATACAGGTGCGGCTACAATCATTGTAGAGGAGGATACTACCATATCTTTGGCAAACAATGGTTTTCAGAAGATATCTGGATATACCAGAGATGAAATAGAGGGAGTAAAGAGTTGGACTGAATTCATTGCAGACAAGGATCTAGAAAAAATGAAGGAATTTCATAAACTTAGAAGAGAAAAGCAAAGCAAATCTGCTCCAAAAAGCTATGAGTTTCGATTCGTTGATAAAGTAGGTAACATAAAAGACATGCTTCTGTCAGTTGATATTGTTCCAGGGACAAAAAAAAGTGTGGCATCCCTCATAGACGTAACTAAGCAGAGAATGCTTTTAAATGAATTAAGAGACGCACACGAATTACTTTATTCAGTAAATAAGGATCTTGAGAGAAAGGTAAAAAACAGAACCGCTAAAATTGAGAGATTGATTAAGCAAAAGGATGAATTTATAAATCAACTTGGCCATGATTTGAAAACACCTTTAACGCCCATGATGGTATTAGTACCAATCATAAAAGGAAACATCGAAAATCCCAAAGATAAGGAATTACTGGAAGTTCTAATGCGTAATGTTTACTATATGAAGGACCTAGTGACTAAAACCATTGATCTTGCAAAACTTAATTCAGATAAAATAGAATTTAGCATTGAAGATACAAATCTTTTATCTGAAGTTGAAAACATAATCAAAAATAATCACATCCTGTTTGAAGATAATCATATCGACGTAGTCAATAAAATTGATGAAAATATAATTGTTAAGGCAGATAAATTAAGATTAAATGAACTACTCAACAATCTTATTACAAATTCGATAAAGTATGCGTCAGAGGAGGGGGCAAATATCATCCTTGATGCAAAGCAAAGAGAAGGTTTTGCCACAATATCTGTAGAGGATACTGGCATAGGCATGACAGAAAAACAAATCAACCACATCTTTGATGAGTTCTACAAAGCAGATGATTCAAGACATGATCTTGATAGTAGTGGACTGGGACTGCCCATCTGCAAACGCATTGTAAGAAAACATGGTGGAAAGATATGGGCTGAAAGTCAAGGAAAGGGCAAAGGAAGCACATTTTATTTCACATTAAAACTGGCAGAAAAAAGTAACCCAAAGAATAACGTATAAAGTATTATTAAGGACGATGTATTTTTTGAAGGCGCATGAAGAAAAAAGAATTGGAGATTTTGCTGCAAAAGGTCCCATCATTTGATAGTCCAATTCCTCATTTAGAACAGTACCTAACCTCAGCCGATATTGCCGCAGATATCATCTTTACTGCACATCAACTGGGCGATATCGAAAACAAAATAGTTCTCGATTTGGGCTGTGGGACAGGGATCTTTTCAATAGGAGCATTTCTAACTGGGGCTAAAAAGGTTGTCGGTATAGACATTGATAAGAACAGCATAGGAACTGCAAGAGATTACGCAGAAAAAAACAACTATGAAATAATCTTTAAAGCCCAAGATGTAAAGGATGTTGAAATTAAATGTGATACAGTCATTATGAATCCGCCATTTGGTGCACAAAAAGGCAATAGAAATGCAGATAGAAAATTTATCGAAAAAGGTTTTGAGATCGCATCTGTGCTATATTCTCTTCACCTTAGCAAAACAGTTCCTTTTGTAAATCAATTAGTTTCCTCGTTGGGTGGCAATATTGACTACTCAAAGGATTACATTTTTCCAATAAGATGGATGTTTGAATTCCATAGCAAAAAGGTGGTAAACTACGATGCGACATTATTGAGAATCAGCACAGAATCTTAATTCTTTCTTCAGGGAATATGTGGTTTATAAAATGTAAACATCTAAGTATCTGGTAACTCTTTTGCAGCCCAGAGCAAGTTGCGTGCGAAAAGATCATGTGCTTTTCTATTTCCAATTGTAAGTTCTGGATGTACCACAGATAAAACTACCCTTCCCCTCCAGTATGTTGTTGCAATAATTGCATTCTCCCCTCTAATTGACCTATCATATGGGTCATCGGTCCCCTTAAAGATTGCGATAGTCGTTACCTTTGGCATGAAAAGACGGTATATCAATGGCCCATCCACAAGTGGTACATTCCCAAGCATAACACGCACTCTGTCACGATAATATGGTTTTTGTACAGGAATATTCGAAGGTTCAATGCGGATGGCTACGCGCGAAGTGGGCAATTTCCCAGTGACTTTTACCATATCTGCCTTTTTAAACCACAGAGGATACTTTAAGATGTGATCAAAAGCTGATGCATCGGAGTAAACATTTGCAAGTCCAAGCATCGGTGTAAATTCTTTAGACCCAGTGACCCTTTTTAATGGGATTTTGTATCCTCTTGGCAGATTAACTACTCCAAGAGAACCAAAGGTTGAATCTCCGCATATGCCGTAAAATCCTCCACCTCTACGGACAAATTTTTAAATCTCTGTTCTATATTTTTCTGGACAGTGCCATCCACCAATACCGCCCGGCCCCACAACAACATCAATGCCCAATCTCCTAAGTTTGCCATTTTGCACATCTCCCCTTCGCCAGCTATCCCAAAATTCGTAGATTTTAAAATTTACATTATACTTTAACTCAGTTTTTTTAAGAATTCTTTTATAAATTTTCATACCCATTTTGGCAGAAAGATCTAGCGGATCCCATTTCTGCCAGATGAACGCAACTTTGATTGTAGGCCGTCTTCCCACCCTTATAGAGAGCCCCAACGAGGTCGGGATGATTGCGGGTATTATTAAAACAGCAATAATAAACATCGATGCAATAGGCAAGTATTTATTTTTTCTCGTTTCTATCCCCCATTCAAAATAACTGCTTACCAATATGTGCTACATCACATATAGATTTTATGGCAATTATCTAGAAATTTGTATAAAAATTGATGAAAATAGTTTCATCGCTGATTGCTATTCAACATATGCTGCAAGTAATGAATACCAAAGTATGTGTTTGTTATGGTGTAGAATCTAATTGCCGAAATTTTCAAAAATGGAAGAAAGAGGAGTAAATTCAAACCCTCCGGCATATTTAGCAGTACCAATGAAAAACGTGTAGCTTGTTTGCGATAGCGGTTGAGCAACATGGATGTATAGGCCTCTGAAACGTAGCATGAACCCCATCTGTGCACCAGTAAAAGTCTTTATTTCAAAGGGATCCAATGAAACTATTCCAGTACCACTTGGAATTGACATTTGATTAGCTGCACCAGTATAATGCCATAAGGTAAACGGTTTAACAACTTTAGTTTTACTGTCTTTAAACGGGTTCAGATCGTATCCCCAACCATAGCTGACTACCAGTTTACGGTTGTCAAGAATCTCAGAGTTGAGAAGGGATGCCAATATTTTGCTCAAAAGGGGAGTATCATCGCGATCTAAGAACGATGTTAAAACATCAATAACATCCTTCCTATCGGTTTTTGATTTTAAAGTATCAAACAATGAGGACAATCTTGTTTTTAAATCTGTAAACTCTTGTTCGGATATGCTAAATTTTTCCCCAACTGTAGAACCATCAAGATCCATCGAGGTGTATTCCACAGTTACCGTCTCTTCACACACTTTCTCTTCTATTTGTTCATTTGCAATTGCAGGAAATATATAGATAGCCGCAAAAAGTGCTATAACTCCTATTACTAAACCCTTTCTAAATAAACCTTCTTTCATTTTTTGCCTCCATAATTGCCATTATAAACATAATAACATTTCACCTTTATTTAAATGTTTTCCTAATATTATTAAAATAATTAATTGCTCATTTTAATGCTCCGGTGGGAAAAAACTGCACCAAAGAATCCAAACGAAAGTATAATTAATTGACTCTCCTATCTTTGGATACAAATTTTGTGAGGGCATACTATGACAAAATCAAGAAATAAAAACCAGAGAATTGGTGTATTTGTAGATGTGCAAAACATGTATTACTCTGCAAAACATTTGCACAACAGCAAAGTTAATTTCAGGACAATATTAAAAGAAGCCGTATCTGGTAGAAAACTTATCAGAGCCATAGCATATGTCATAAAGGCAGACATTAAGGATGAGAACACATTTTATGATGCTTTAGAAGAAATGGGATTTGAAGTGAGATCAAAGGATCTTCAGGTCTTTTATGGTGGATCAAAAAAGGGAGATTGGGACGTAGGAATAGCAATGGATGTAATGAGACTCGCACCTAAACTAGATACGATTATATTGGTGAGCGGAGACGGAGACTTCTCTGATTTATTGGAACATGCAAAAAGTCTAGGATGCAGAACAGAAGTATTGGCCTTTGGTAAAACAACATCTCATAAATTAAAAGAGGTTA
>CAYLOF010000171.1:0-4343 GCA_964385215.1 uncultured Thermoplasmatales archaeon | reverse complement strand
TTAACGTGTTTCACACATTTCACAGCAAATTCCATGGATTCAAGTTCTTTTTTTGTTGGTTTCTTTTTTGTTGCAGTTTTCCAATCTTTTCTGTCTGATACTGTTACATCTCTTTCTTGGGAAAGGAATCCACCAACCACACTTCTGAAAACCATGCCTCTTCTGGGAATTTTTTTATCAAGCCCCTTTAGTTCCAAAAGTCTGAGATTCTTCTTTTTCCCAAAAATATCGCGTGCTTCCTTAGCAAAATTGGGTGCAATGATCACCTCCAAAAAAAGCTTGGATAGTTCTTCTGCAACATTCTTTCCCACTCCTCTATTAAATGAGATGATGCCGCCAAATGGAGAATAGGTATCAGTAGCGTAAGCATCCTTCCACGCGTCCAGAAGATTACTCGCACTTGCAATTCCACAAGGTGTTGCATGTTTTATTATAACACAAGTAGGTTTTTCAAATTCCTTTACACACTCAATTGCACAATCTCCATCAAGTATGTTGTTAAATGAAAGTTCCTTTCCTTGAAGCTTTTTCGCGTTAGAAATGCAAGGTTCGGTAACTTTCGGTAAGGATTCGTAAAAAGCACCTTTCTGATGAGGATTTTCACCATATCTCATATCCTGTATTTTTCTCATTGATATGCTGTTTACGTCTGGTAGAACTTCATCTGTCCATTTGTCTCTCAAATAATTTGAGATAATGGAATCATATTGGGCAGTATGTGAAAATGCGTCCAGAGCAAGTTTTTCTTTTTCTTTTAGACTGAGTTTACCTTTTGATTCAAGGGATTTTAAAACATCATTATATTGTTTTTTGTTTGTAACTACAATCACATCTCTATAATTTTTTGCTGCAGATCTGATTAGTGTCGGTCCCCCAATGTCAATGTTTTCAATGACTTCATCCATGCCAACATTTTGTTTTTGTATGGTTTTTTCAAATGGGTATAGATTACAAACTAAGAGATCGATGGTCTCTATTTTGTGTTTTTTAAGAACATCCATATGTTTTTTGTTATCTCTCTTTGCAAGAATACCTGCATGAATGATTGGGTGGAGGGTTTTTACCCTTCCATCAAGCATTTCTGGAAAGCCGGTTACATCTGATACTCCTTTTATTTTGATGCCTGCTTTCTGCAATGCAGATGCGGTTCCACCAGTTGAAAAAATTTCTATGCCAAGTTTAGACAGCCCTTTTGCAAAATCAGTTAGATCTCCCTTATCAGAAACACTTATCAAAGCCCTTTTAACATTCATTGTTCTTACCCAATTGGCATATGAGACAAACTCATAAACGTTTGGGTTTTTTACGTGTTTTCTCATGTTCTATGGCTTCTTTTAGGTTTATATTTCCTTTCAATACATCAAGAGCAGTTTCCTCTGAAATTGATAGCATTCCTTCTGTAATATTCCTGCTCTGTTCCTGAACTTTCCTTATGTCTCCTCTTGTTGGTTTTAATGACTGGCGTCTTTGGACTTTTCCTCCTTTAAGCAGTGCAATTGATGCCGCTGCTTCGCTGTCTCTTTCATATCTCTTTGTTTGTTGTGAAGATGTAGTTCTACTTTCATCAACAATCTCGATAGGTACTTTCAAAGGAATTAAGGAATTTATAATCCTATTTCTTGTTATTATTGATCCATGGCCCACACGTATCAGACATTTGATTGCAGGGTATTCTCTTAAAAACCGTTTTACAATTGTTACAACATCTTCTGGAGATTTAACATGTGTTTTTTGTAATAGTATGTCATCTCCAACAACTGCTACGCCAGGTTTTTCACCAGGATCAACACCAATGAAAACATTTGAGTATAGTTCTTTTCCAATAAGCATTTGAAGTGCAATATCTACTGCATGGTCTATGCTATCATAAACATCTGCTGCAATTCCTTTTTGAGATTTTAAGTCGTGTAGCTCTTTATGCGATGTTAGGATTACCCCAATTTGACGAGGAATATTATTTATGGACAATAGTGAAACATAGGGTATCTTTCTCCTTTTAAGTACTTCTAGAAGATCATGGTATAAAGAAAAATTTTTTGTGTACACTCCTAGCGTCTTCATCCGTTCAAAATATCAAATACCTGAATATATACATTTGGTCTCTATCGCTCCCAGGACATTTTCTCATCTAGGTATGTAGTCCAAAAACCCCTTAGATTTTCACTCAAGAGATCTTCTAATCCTATTATGTCGTAATTTCCACTCACGATTTTGCCGAGATGTTTTCCCATACTTAGATTTCCGACTCTATCTTTCAAAAAATCTTTAATTTCCACATATTCGCGTTCTATTTCAATAAACATTCTGCTTTTGTCTTCATAGGGTTTTTTTACAACCTTCGGATTGCCTTCCCATTTATTGATAAACTCTTCCACATTTTTTTTGAGTTTAACCGGAGGCCCCATATGGATATATGTTTTTGAAATAGGGCCTTTTTCTGTTTTGATTACTATGATAATCTGTTTCTCCAGCTCATCTATATAAAAGGATGCATCATGGATATTAAAACCATATCTTTCGCAAGCAGTACATATGGAGTGGATGGCTTTACGTATCTGAGGATATAAATTTTCATCAATGATTTCTGGTTTAGAAAAAGTAACTCCAATATAGGGAGAATCTTGTTTTTGGATTTCAGTTTTTATCTTGTTCAGTGGCCAAGGTTGTACTTCATTTGGAAAAAAGAAGGTCAAACGAGGCTTTTCTAAATATTGTTGACATGCATGTGTGAACAGATTGAATTTTTCTATAGATACTGCAGATGCGACATTCCTTTCGCTGTCAACTGGATCTATAAATGTGATGGGTGTATCAAAAAAAGGGGGCTCGCCTTCAGAAAGAGTAAATTTCTTGCCAGGTTTCCAATGCGAAGCATCTCGTATGAGATTCTTAAAGGATCCAAATTTTAAAACCAAAATTTCGCATAAATAACCGGAAAATCCTTCAATCTCTGCCTCGGCTCCATAGCATCCAATGCCTGTTAGAAACTGTTTAAACAAACGAACTTCTGATTTTTGGGATTCATGCAAATGCTTTCCGATGTATTCTGTATGAAGAGGCGTTCTGTCAACTGCGGAAAGTTTTTGTGATGCGTTTTCGATTCTGTAACAGGGAACTATTTCGACTTTAAATTCTTTGAAATACCCTCTCAAGTATGGATGTTCTGCATAGGATTCCTCAGTGTTTATAAGAAGTATTTCCCCTATTGAAAGCGAGTTTTTTGCAATATCTTGTTTAGAAAAAGACGGGGGAAACAGTAAAAATAAGTCAATATCTAAATTGTTTTTTATATAGGTATCTTTTGCAGTGGATCCAACAAGTTCAATAGAGGCGGGAAGTTTTCTTTTTGTAATCTCTTGATTTACTTGGTCTTTTAAATCCTGTATAACCCCTTCAAGCTTCTCTCTATCTTCTTGATTAGGAATAATTATTTTTAATACTTTTTTTTCAATGTTGCCATGTGGTTGCATATTTCATTCACCCTTGATGAAATGATTCAATAAGAATATTGTTACTATGGCTAGCAAAGTGCCACATATTACATCTGTAATCCAATGTATGGCTAAATAGATAACTGAAATAATAACAGATGCTGTGCAGAAATATGTAAAATAGGAATTTTTTATTTCCAGTCAAATGAACAAATCGCGCTATAAGAATGGGCATAGCAACATGCAGAGACAGTAGACAATTATTCTGGGTGGTAGTGGTGTAAAAAAAGTTTTCAACTGTGAGGATTACGTTGTTAAGTGCAGATTCTAAATTATAAAACGTGTAAACATTGGTTATGGACATAAAAAGGTAGACTGGAAGTGCAATACTGTATATCAACAGTAGTCCATATGCAAGTGTTTTCATTGCTTTTTTTTCATCAGTTGCAATGAAATAGATTGGTGAAAACCAAAGCGTAAATGGGTAAATTGTAATATACATAATAACAAAAAAGTAAACTGTGGCAGGTGTTCAATACTGTGAAAACAGGTATACTATGTTGCCTTCAATATGTTGGATGTTATTAGCAAAAATCATGCCCAATCCATTCTGTCACAGTGGAATCGATTATGTTTACCTCGATTAAATGAAGAAGTACGACCCCAACGATAATTAATAGATATAAATGCTGTTCTTTGAAGATTCTATAAAACTCGGCAATGCTTGTTTTGTAAATCTTCTTTGGCATAAATACAATAAGACCAATGGTGAACAATATGAGATTAATCAAACTTGGAGAAATTAACCATAACTCTACGACGTTTATTATCTCCACATCTATAATCTTATGTCCTTTAGATTTGTATAAATCGGTCCTTTTGGAGTAAGTTCACTTTTTTTCAATTTTATTG
>CAYLOF010000170.1:0-4350 GCA_964385215.1 uncultured Thermoplasmatales archaeon | reverse complement strand
TTCTCGGCAACAGTTTCGGCGTTTTTTTCCGTAACTTTGATACGACGCTTCATACCTTCGCTGCCAGTTATGATGTAATTCACGCCAGGGGTGTATTCGTTAGACTTTGCGGAATCTGAGAATTTCTGTAAAATCATTTTTTTACACCAATCGGTGTTATGTGTTGTGACTCTAACAGGAATGGTGAGTTCCTTGGCAATTTGAATAGGAACGCCGATTTCATTTATGCTTAGATTTGGATCAGGGGAAATGACCGTACGGGCTGAAAAATTGACACGCTTACCAGAGAGATTACTTCTAAACCTTCCTTCCTTTCCTTTCAAACGTTGGGCCAGAGTCTTCAAAGGTCTACCAGAACGATGACGTGCAGGAGGTATGCCTGACGTTTGATTATCTAGATAGGTGGTTATGTGATATTGTAGTAGTTCCCATAGATCTTCGACAATAAGCTGTGGCGCACCTGCATCTCTATTTTCCTGCAATCGTTGATTTATCCGTATAACATCAACTAGTTTGTGTGTAAGATCATCTTCCGATCTCTCACCAGATTGTAGAGTTACAGATGGTCTTACAGTAACCGGTGGTACTGGTAAAACGGTAAGGATCGTCCATTCGGGTCGGGCCGATTTTCTGTTGATGTCCAAAAGTGGCAAATCTTCATCGCGTATTTTTTCAAGCCATTCCCTTACCTCTGAAGGTGTAAGTTTCTTGCCATTTTCCCTTAAAGATGTAGGTTTGTCTAGCTCTATCTTGCCTACTTCTCTACCGCATGAAGTACATTTGTCTGCCTTCCTGCATTCCTTTGTGATTTGTTTGAATAGATATGATTTGTTCTTCCCCTCTTGCTCATACTTTTTTAACTCTTGAAAATACTCGTCTCTTTGTTTATCAGTTAATAGTAAATGTCCGCATTCTCTACATGTGGAACGTAGGCAATCTCGTATGGTTTTTATATGCCCTACATGTATCACCGGCATTGCTAGATCTATATGGCCAAAATGCCCAGGACACCTGTCTTTACCGACTCTTTGACCGCATGTTTTACATCGTAATCCAGGTTCGACAACACCCATTCGCGGGTCCATAAGTCCCATGGTAATTGGGAAGCCATCATCGTCATAGGTATCGGCTGTTATGACCTTTGTACCGCTCATTTTTCTTATTTCGCTTGGCGAAAGTAGTGAAAAGTATATGCTTCCAATCTTTTTTGTTATGCTGTCTGCTCTTTCCATATTAACCTCTTTAACATAAATGATTATACCAATGATTCCAACCTTAACCTTGGTGCGATACCCAAGGATTTTAACTCATCCATTAAGAGTTTGAATGCATAGCTCATCTCTATAGGATATACATCTGCCTTGTCTCCACAGATAGGGCAACGCAAGTTACCGTGCCTGTCACGTATTGCAACATGTCCGCACGTATTACATACATATTTTATGGTAAGGTCGGATTCATCCAACAAACGATCTTTTATCACCATTGATGCTCCATGGCCTATGAGGCAGTCTCTTTCCATTTCTCCAAATCTAAGACCCCCTTCTCTAGCTCTACCTTCTGTAGGTTGTCTGGTTAGTATTTGAACTGGTCCTCTAGAACGTGCATGTATTTTTCCTGCCACCATATGGTGAAGTTTTTGGTAATAAATACATCCAACAAATATGTCAACTTCTAAAGGCTTACCTGTTTCTCCATTGAATAGTATCTCTTTTCCATTGTGTTTAAATCCATTTTTTGTAAGAGCATCACGGAGCATTTCCTCCGTTTCACCGCTGAATGCAGTCCCGTCTACGTGCCTTCCTTCCAATGCTCCTACTTTCCCTCCTATCATTTCAAGTACGTGACCAACAGTCATTCGGCTGGGGATTCCATGTGGATTGATGATTAGATCTGGAGACATTCCTTGTTCATTGAATGGCATATCTTCTTGAGGTACTAAAAATCCTATAACTCCCTTCTGACCATGCTTTGATGCAAACTTATCTCCGTATTCTGGTATACGTTCTTCACGAACCTTTATCTTAACCATCCTAGAGCCATTTACTGATTCAGATAACATAACCTTATCCACAGTTCCTCCTTCTCCATGTTGAACTGTTACAGATGTTTCTCTCCTTTTTTGTGGTGTCAGGAAATCTGTAGGCTCTTCAAGAAATCTAGGAGGTGAAGTCTTTCCCACCAGCACATCTAATCCTTTTGCATCGCATTCCGGCGATATTAACCCGTCTTCTCCAAGATTTATATAGGCATCTTCGCTCCTTACGCCTCTACAGTCTGGATCGGGAACTTCGAAATGGTCCTCTTGGCCACCTGGATACCGTTTTTCCTCACTGTTATACGTTCTGAAGAAAGTACTTCGCCCCATTCCTCTTTGGATACTTGCTTTATTCATCACCAGAGCATCTTCCATGTTATAGCCTTTGAATGACGCAACGGCCACTATGAAATTCTGCCCTGCAGGCCTCTTTTGAAAATTTAAATATTTAGTAGCATGAGTTTGAACAAGGGGGCTTTCTGGATAATGCATCAGGTGACCTCTTGTATCGGGCCTGATTCTATAATTCGAGGCGCCGAAACCAAGGGATTGCTTACCCATACCTGCACCCATAGTAATTCTAGGAGATGAATTATGTTCCGGGTAGGGAACTAGAGATGCACCTATTCCAAGAATACACATGGGGTCCAATTCCATGTGGGTGTGATCTTCTGTAATGTCTTTTCCATTTAACGCGATGAGGGTGTTTTCTTCCTCTTCTGCATCGATGTATTCTATAATTCCTTCGTTTACAAGATCAATCCACTTTTTATCTCCTTTTTCTATCTTGTCGAGATCTTCCTTGGAAAACAATAGTTTTCCATTTTCTACAACAGCCAGAGGTCTTCTTAATCTGCCACAGTCGCAATTTACAATAACATCATTTTCATCTTCATAATATGCAACGTTCACCTCACTGTTGATTAATCCACTCCTACGTCTCGCTATTATGTTTTGCGCTAGCTCTTTTCCTTTGGGATGCATTCCTATTAAATCTCCATTTAGATATACCCTAGTACCGGTGGATTTTTTGGAAATTTCTTTAATGCCCAGATCATTAAGTACGCTTTCTACTTCCTTTTCTGAGGATCCCTCTGAAATCTCTACAGTGAGTGCCAGATTTTTTACAAGTCCACAATTTGGCCCCTCGGGTGTTTCATTTGGGCATAACCGACCCCATTGTGTAGAATGTAAATCTCTAGCCTCGAAATGTGGCTGAGATCTTGTAAGCGGAGAAGTAACTCTTCTTAGATGACTTAAAACTGCAAGGTTGCTCGTCCGATCCAACAGTTGTGATATTCCTGCTCTCCCTCCAACCCAATTTCCTGTGGCAAGGGCATGATGTATACGCTGGCTCAATACATCTGCTCGAAGGGATGAACTAATCTTTATCTCCTTTCCCTTTGCATGGACTCGTTCCATCTGATACTTTAGGTCTTTACATAATGCTGTGAAGGAGACACGAAAAAGATCCTCCATAAGATCTCCTGCAAGTTTCAACCTTTTGTTTGCGTAATGGTCTTTATCATCCTCTTCTCTTTTACCCAATGCTAACTCTAGTACTGCCATGCCCATGCGAGCCATGAAAATTGCTTTTGTAATGCGATCAGTGGGTTCATTGCCTAGATGAGGTAAAAGATTCCTATCCATTAGAGCTTCGACTCGTCTAATACGATATTCCTTTGCTTGTCCTCCAGCAAATTTCTTACCAAGATATGCAATAGCCTCTTCCATTGTTGTTATTCCATACTCGTTTGCGCATTCTTCGATGTTTGCAAGAACAAAAGGCTTCATTTTAGGATCTGTACTTATAACGTCAACGATTTCTTCGTCGCTCTCCATTCCAAGTGCTCTTAATAAGATCATCAAAGGTATTTGTCCATATGTTGTAGGGAGAGATACCATAAGCATTCCATCTTTCTTTTTCTCTACAACCGTTAGGGCACGGTATCCTTCTCTTTGTGAAAATACCTTGGCAACTTCTATATATCTTCCATATCTTCTGGTTTTCTCAACAAGCACTCTGTTTGGAGCAAGATCTTCGACAGTAATAAGCACTCTTTCAGTGCCATTGCTAATAAAATACCCACCGGGATCTAGAGGATCCTCCTGCATTTTTTGCAGTTCCTTATCATACTCCTCTTTTGTTATCTCGCGATCCTTTTTTCTCTCAATACTGTATTTGGCCAAATTGCAAGCCTTTGATTTTAGCATAATTGGAAGATTACCAATTTTTACTTCCTCTGGTTCATATTCCACTTCATCCTTAACAGGTATGAATTCTAATGTTAATGGAGATTCATATGTTAAAT
>CAYLOF010000169.1:0-4368 GCA_964385215.1 uncultured Thermoplasmatales archaeon | reverse complement strand
TAAACTGGACGGTTTCCCCTTGATTTGGTAATAGCGGGGTATAGTTGAAATCTGCAATAGGTGGACAGTTGCTTACTATGATTGTTTTTTGCATTCCATTAGAGTAGTTCGAATCATCTGTCACAGTTAGATTTACAAGGTATGTTCCCAGTTCTGTGTACTGATGTGACGGATTTTGTAAAGATGATCCATATCCATCTCCAAACTCCCATGAGTAATTTGTAATGTCACCATCGCCATCAGATGAAGTGTCGTTGAATTGTATAATATCAAGGCGAGTAGGATTTAGAGGATAATATGTAAAATTAGCAATAGGGTTTAGGTACCCAAGTGGATACAGGTCTTGGTTACTCCCACCAGTAATATCATATGGTGTATCACCAATACCATCCCCATCAGAATCTGTACCATTATAATCATCCCAGAAATTTCCTCCAGATGGATAACCATCATCCCAGTTATTATTTCCATCATCCATGGCGGTGAGGTTATTGCCAATAAAGATATTATGATAAACAGAGTTACCTATTGATTCACCTATGAGAACTCCATTTTCATTATCAATTAATTCATTATTGTTAATCTGATTGTAATTTGCAGCTCCAAGGTAAATACCCCCACCATTTTCACTAATATAATTGTTAGAAATAATGTTTGAATCGGATTCTTCAGCAACACAAGCAATCCATTCATTGCTGATAAAATCATTATTTGATATGTTGGAATTATCATTTTCTGTGTAATAATAAATCCCATAATAATTATTTAGAATGCTACTTCTAATGATACTTGTATTATCTGTGAAAAAACTCAAAATTGCAAAAAAATTGTCAGTGAGTTGACATGTATCAATAGAAACACTGGAACATAATGCAAGTTCTACTCCACAAGATGAATTGGATAGATTACACTGTTCAATGTTAATATTACTACAATTCACTAAAATAAATTCACCAACTTCGGTTTTATTATATGTAGTATCAGTTTGGTTTGTAAGATAGATTATTGGTTTTGTATCAATATAATTATTTGAAATGGTATGAATATGTTCTGATAGTTCAAATCCAACAAGAAGAACTCCGCTTTTTCCAAAGTTATTGTTTCTTAAAATGTTGTTATGTGATTCAGCAAATAAGACACCGTATAAATTATTATAAAATATACAATCCTCAATAACATTCATTGTTCCTTCTGAAAATAATAATTCATACGTATTTTCAAAAGTACAATTACTAAAATGATTATAACTGCTACCAACATTGAGAATACCATAAATATCAAAAATCGTACAATGAGTAACTTCAGTAAAATCTCCACCTTCTTCGATTCTGATAAATTCAATTGGACCAGCACGCTCATTAATGTCTGAAAGTAGTTCTTCAATGGTTGCCTGGTTTCTAGCATTATTATTCTTTTGCTGAGATGTTATTGAAATATTATCAATTTTTACATGCGGTGTGGTTATCTGGATTCCATAATAGAAATCAACTGTATCCACATGAAGAATAGTATGATTTTTATCTTCACCAATCAAATCAATTGTCTTATTCACAACAAGATTTTCATGATACTCACCATTATAAACATACACAGTGCCATTTTCTAAAACTGCATTAATACCATCTTGAATTATATTGAAATGAGTATGATTCCAACCTGGTGTTGAAGAGTTGAAGTCGTCATCGACATAAACATAAGTTGGCTTGGGGATTGGTAAAGGCGTTTCATTCCATGGTTTCATTAATGGATAATTATCATCGCTATGCGAAGCATCACCAATTCCATCAGAGCCTGGAATATTTTGATTTGGTCCATAATAATTGTCTACTCCAGTGTAATCATCTACATAGATTACGCGATTTACAGATATTTCATTCTCCTTTAATATCCAGACGGTGAGGTTATCTGATGCGTTGTTCCCGGCATTATCATATGCTATCGTTTTTACTATCTGTTGACCCTTAGGACAATCGGATTTGTTAACTATCCATTCATATGGCTCCTCATAGTCAACATATTTCAATTCATTTTTAAGATGAAATTCTACTCTGTTAATACCTGATGTTTCATTATAAGTATTCGTGGTTGCTTCAATAATCAATGGAAATAGTAAACCTCGGAAGACGGTTATAAATGGAGGTTTGGTATCTAATTTAAACTCTACAATGTCATATATTTCTCCTGTTGAATTTATTGCACGTACTTCAAAGGAATGATAACCATCAGTCCATTCCATATAAAATGGTCCTGTATATGTTTGCCAGGCACCATTATCAATGCGATAATAAATGGTAGCTGGAATTCCCCACTTAATTGAAACTGTTGGCTCTGTTATATACCATCCGTTTTCCCCATCTGGATACGGTGGGTAAATGTCAATCAATGGATGATCTATGCTTTGATTATTAGTAATGTTAAAAGTAGATTTATCACTTGATACCATTGGTATAAGACTTAAAAGTAAGAATATAAGAATAACTCCTAATGCAAATGGTTTCTTATACATACGCCTCCCTATTGTATTATAAGGCATTTTTAATAATTAAATGTTCTGGTAATGATAAAACAATCTTTCCAGCAGCGGATGCTGTTCAAGGAACCAGTAGAACCATAGGTTGATTGCTTTGTTCTTTGGTATGCTGACTTCAAGTGTTCCCCAGTCGCTTTCTTCGTCGAATACATCTTTGGCTTTTACTCTTATTTGGAATGTATCTTTGCTGTACCATGTATGGTTCAAAGTTATTTCCATACCTGAGTCACGTGGTCCAAACCATTCCTCTATTACACCATCTCCCCAGTCTATTGAGTACCAGACATAGTTTCCATTGGGATCTGTTGCCTTGAAGTTATAGCAGTATTCTACTCCCTTAGTTCCACTTGGTGGGCCGTCTATAGTTGGTGTATTTGGTGGTTGGTTTCCAGTGTTATCTCCATAGCAAAATACTCTTTGTCCTCCATTGTAGATTCTTTTATTTGCAACTGCTGGTGATGTTGTTCCTCCTTCCCCTTTCCATATCAGACTGCCATCATCTTTATCTAGACAATACAGTCTACCATCCCATACGTTTATGTATAATTTTTTTCCTACAACTGCAGGGGCAGAACCCATACCTTTCTCAGTCGGGTATTCCCAAATCTTGCTTCCATCATATGCATCTAGACAATGTATGGAACCTATCCCTAAAGAATTATTATATGAGCCAAAATAGACTTTTCCATCAACTACTGCAGGACAAGAATACTTATCCATACCTCCTCCTCCTGATTCTTCCATTTGGTAGCTCCATATCTCATTGCCAGTATTTGCATTCAAACAATACAAGATATGACCTCCAACATAGACTTTTCCATCAACAACTACAGGTGAGGTATGTACCCATGTTTCTCCTGTAAATGTCCATATTATATTTCCATTGTTTGCATTCAGACAAAAAAGTTCATTATGGCCCCATGACCCTACATAAACCTTCTCATCATATATCGCAGATGAACCAAGTATACAAACTCCTGTTTGAACAACCCAAATTTGATTTCCATTATTTGCATCCAGGCAGTACATCTTACCAATTTCTGAGCCTATGTAGACTTTTCCATCATATACTTTTGGAGAAGAAGAAAATTCAAATCCTGTATGATGGCTCCATATTTTACTTCCATCATCTGCATCCAGACAAAAAACTCTACCACCATTTGAGCCAAAATAGACTTTTCCATCGGCAATCGCAGGCGTAGATTTCACACTATCCCATGTTTTATAGCTCCATATTTTACTTCCATCATCTGCATCCAAACAGTACATTTCCCAATCATCTGAACCCACGTACACCTTTCCATCAGCAACTATAGTGGAAGAAAACATTGATCCTTGTTTTTGATAATGCCATATTAATATATTTTCTTCTGGTGCTTCTGAGTTTGAATACCCAGTGTTTAGCAGATCATGATGGAACATTGGCCACCAATCAGTGTCATCGTTAGAACTTGTAGCACTAACATTTTTAATATTCACTGTCCCTACTACTGGTAAAACAGCAGTTGCAATCAACAGCGTCATTACTAAAATTCCTAATAATTTTGTTTTCATTCTTGCGACTCCCTTTGTATATTTAATTGAGACATAGAATTTAAATGTTTCCTTAACCGGTGTTGACGGCGACAGTCATATTACATAATCCGTTTTTAGGTAGAATACATGAACCATATTCCAAAATTTTGCCTATAAAAGAGATTCCCACTCTAGTTAAGCCATGAAAGGAATTATATAAAAAAACAGGTTTATAAGGAGCAATCTTGTCAAAAATAGCCTAGATTACCATCTTTTCACATATTCACAAAAAACGACCATTTTTTTAAAAAAGTTATATCTAT
>CAYLOF010000168.1:0-4402 GCA_964385215.1 uncultured Thermoplasmatales archaeon | reverse complement strand
CACTCTATTTCAAATATTTATAACATCGTTGATAATGAAAGTAATTGTTGCAGCTTGTGACACCCCCTTTTTATACCTGGCTAAAAAAATAAAAGAATCGGGGAAGCTGATTGCCATATAGGAAAAGAGGGAAATGTGGGAGGCAACCTTTTTCTGAACCAGAAAGATGACAATCCAAATTGCAAGGGATATAATCCAGATTATTGATTCATCTGGCATAGATAGCTTATCTATTTTTTAAGGGATTTTTGTTTCAATGGGCATAATTCTTCCATTGGAATTAAAAATACCTATGAAACTGCCCCCGCATATCGGTTAATTTTATATAACCTCAAAAATATATCATACATACGAAAAATATTGGGGACATACTTATATGAAAAAGCAGATCCTTGCCATATTTGTCATACTATTCCTTGTTGGAATTGGTTTCTTTCCAGCTATAACTGGGAACACAGCATCAACTTCTATGCCGTCTGATCATTATGAAAGCCAACAACCAACAGATCTATTCTTTGATTTATACATTAAAACATTGATGAAAATAGGGCATAAACCATCAATTGCTGCTGCAATCATACACGACGATGAAGTTGCCTGGTCAAATGCATATGGCTACTATGACATTGAAAATCAGAAACAAGCAACCACAGAAGATACCCTATATCTACAGGCATCCGTTTCAAAGACAGTTACTGCAACAGCGCTCATGCAACTTTACGATCAAGGCCTTTTTGATCTAGATGATGATGTTAATGAATATCTTCCCTTTGAATTACGAAATCCAAATCATCCGGACATCCCGATCACCATTAAGATGATCCTTTCACATCGATCAAGCCTTGCAGATGATAACCTCCATTGGATCTGTTTATCATACTTGCCAGGAGACCCAGATGTTGAAGGATACCCTGACCCATGGTTAGAAGACTATTTGGTTCCCGGTGGAAGTGCCTATAGTTCATCAACTTGGTCAACAGCTAAACCAGGGGAAGAATACTATTATGCAAATATTGGTTTTTCAATTATTGGGTATCTTGTTGAAATCCTTTCAGGGCAAAATTTCAATGAATACTGCAAAGAACATATTTTCCAACCATTACAAATGCCAACTTCAGGATTTAGACTCAGCGATCATAACATAGAAAATATCGCTATACCATATGAATACAAGAACAATCATTATTTTAGACATCCACACTATGGCATTCATGTTCTTCATCCAGCTATAACATTAAGAACAACAGTTGAGGAATTCTCTCATTTTATTATTGCCCATATGAATGGTGGAGTGTGGAATAGAGTTCGCATACTTGAAGAATCAACAGTTGAAATGATGCATACTGCTCATTTCTCACCAAAAGACAAATACAATTATGGATTAGGATGGACAATCACCAATAAGTTAATCGGCAAAGACGAATACGGTCATAGTGGCGGCTATGTTGGAGTCCATATTCTTGTCACCATTGTTCCCAAAGATGACATCGCAGTGATCTTGTTTTCAAATGAACTTGATTCGGAGCTCATGGCGACAAAAACCGAACGAAAAGCATTCAACGCAATCAACAATGCCTTGTTCAGAAAGGCAAATCGAATCGCATCATAAACAAACTAAATTATATGTTTCTCTCCTTAGTATCTATATACTTAATCTAGATTTATCTGTTTTATCTTTTCTTGAATGATTTAAAAAAATTCGATTTCATGAATTATTTTTTCCGTTCGACTATCAAAAGATTGGGCATACTTTTGTAATTTGTTGTGGTCAAGCTCTTCCAGATACATATTATCCAAGAGGGAATGGATCTGTTGTTTTGTTAGTTCCTTATTTCGTGCATATCTAAGATAAATAAGATCAAGAAGTGCTTTTTCAGCATCAGCAATGTTAATGGTTCCCTGGGTTTGATATCCCCAAAATAGAGCTTTTTTCATTTGATGGAATTCAAAGATATGTGATGTTCTTTTATAGGTGTATGGAAGTTGTGTAGTAACCAATGTTACCAAATGAATTTGTTGACTGAGTATATCATTTTTGTAAAGAGCATATTCCATGGAAAGATAAGAAGGTGGACGAAGTACCATTGCTATTTCTTCGATTGAAGGTGTATTAAATGGGTTTTCATACCAGTTTCTGGCAGCTCTGTGCAGCATGCTTGCTCTATTCAGTCGACTTAATTGAACTGAAAGAGATGAGGTCGATTCTCCAGTTAAAACAACTAAATCAGATAAAGAAAATAGTTTTTTTTGTCTATATTTCTTGAAAAATGTTAGCCATTCATCAACTTTCAAATATACTTCCTCCATTGCTAGTTTTATACTTCTTTTTTGATGTGTTTTAAGGTGGTCTGGATTATTTCAGAAAACTGGTTTTCGTATTGTTGATAAAGTGGTTGAGGGAGAAACCTTTTTAGTTCAAAGGAAAGGATGGATACACCATTGGTTGTAAGATTTTCCTCTGCTTCTTCCAAACCTTTGGAGTATGTTTTAATTGAAACACCATAATCTGTAATCTTCCTTTTTACAATATCCCATGGTATTGACAGATTTTTTTCTGTGATTAGATAATAAATATCCCAGATATCTCTTCCCTTGAGGTATGTTCTACACCCTACGGCAGTAATTTTATCTGCCAATATTTCTTGTGCCGTTTCAACTTGTATTGCAGAATGAAGCGGGGGAAAATCAAGGATTCTAGGTTGATTTTCATAAGATGGGATAGATGCAAGTTCTATATGGATGCGGCTTTGTTGTGATGGTTGTGTTCCTTGTGTTTTTAGGATATATCTTTTTAATTGCGTCGTATCTTTTTGTGTTTGAAGTATTGTTTTTTCTAAAAATGGAAATGTATCAGTGACGAGCTGTTTGATTTTAGGAAATGATCTTTTGATGTCTTTTGGTGCTTCTCCATGTTTAATAACGAAATCGATATCTTCGGAAAAACGTGGATTTCCATAAAATAATCTGAGAGCAGTACCACCTTGAAAGACTAAACTTGTAAAATATCCTTCATGGCTGAGTGCGGTAAGGATTGTTTTTTGAAGTTCCTCTCTTAATACTTGTTTTGCACCCATGTGCTGTTGGTTACCTACAATAAGAATGTCTTCCCAAAGCATATTATCACATGATTAAATTAACAAATTTGTTAAACTTTTCAAATCATAATAATGTGTATAGCATATATAAACGTACTTATCACTTGATCAAATCATCCTTTCTCGTTTCGTTCTGGCTTGCTCTTCATATCCTCATACGCCTTCTGCAATGCTATTTTACTTGCAATATCATATCCTTTTTCAAGAACGTTCACAATATTCTCCGTAGCAGATAAAGGAGTTACAGGCAATACCTTCAAGGTAAATCGTTTCCCGTATTCAACAACAGCAATTGTTACAAATCGAATGAAACGTTTTGTCCAATTTTTCGCTTTACTTTTCACGATTACATTCCGAAGTACTGGTGTTACGCATAATTGAAAATGGTGAAATAGTCTCGTTACTTCTCATACTAAACGCGCACTTGTAATAGGTTTAGGTATGAACAAACACCCATTCATTTTTAATTGGGCAGTATTGATAAAACTCCCTTACTGAAAACAAAAAAGACAAACGTCAAGATTTATTTCGAATAATAGTATATTTAAATTACAGTCTGTTTCCATTATTGCTCTAATACTTGATCACATGCAAGTTGTCAAGAGTTCTACAAAGGGAAAATGAAGGTGAAGAATAAAAAATGTGGATGTCGCTACTTTTAGCTGTTGCCTTAGGTATAACGTTGTTTGTGTTTTTCAAAACCAATAAACAAAATAAAACAAGAATTGAATCATTGGAAGAAAAGATTATTGATAAAAAACAAGAGATAGAACAGTTGCAAAGTAAGGTAAATGATCATAATGATGCCGTTAATGAACTTAAAATTAAAAACAAAAAGTTGAAAACAACTTCTGGAGAGGATAAACAGTTAATAAAAGGAAACCAGCAACTAAGAAACCAACTATCTGAATTGGAGGAAAAAAATAAACTTATCCAAGGAAGTAAGAGAGAGCTGCTGGAACAAAGAGAGAAACTTGAAAAAAAGTTTGAAAAGAAAGATGGTGAGATTTCCGAGTTAAAAAGTGAAAATGAAGAATTGAAAACTAAATTTCTACAAAATGAAAATATCAGGTCCTATGAAACGATAGTAAAGGAAGCTTTGATCGTCCAGACTTTTTTGTACAATGACACTAGGCAAGAACTTCAGATTCTTCATGAGTTTCCAGAACTATCAGAAGAAACCATCAGAAACTATCTTAGTCATCTATGTGATATTAATTTACTTTCAGAGGTTGATGATACATATAGACGTAATTTTTCAATGGACAAGGACGACCATGTTCTCGATAAAATCCTTTCTAAAATGT
>CAYLOF010000167.1:0-4409 GCA_964385215.1 uncultured Thermoplasmatales archaeon | reverse complement strand
GAAACTGGAGAAGACCAGATGGTATAACATCAAAGATGCGGATTAACTTAAAATACAGGCCTAGTAGAGTAAGGGTTGGTTTTAGAGGGCCAAGAGAGGTACGTGGATTACACCCTTCTGGCTTTGAAGAGGTTGCCATATATAATGTTCATGACCTCGAGAATATCAATCCTAAGACGCAAGCTGCACGGATAGGTAGCACAGTTGGAACGAAAAAACGCATTGACATCGAAAAGAAAGCTGAAGAGTTAGACATAAGAATACTTAATATGTGAGGAGAAAAACATGACGGATTTAAGGAATCAACGAAGGATGGCAGCATCAATACTTAAATGTGGTGTAAATAGAGTATGGATGGACCATGACAGAACCGATGAGATTGCCAAGGCCGTTACTAAGGATGATATCAGAGTTTTAATTAGAGGCAAGGCCGTAAAAAGCCGGCAAGTGAAAGGCATATCTCGTGGACGGAAAAAATTCAATGCGAAACAAAAAGAGAAAGGGCGAAGGCGCGGTCAGGGGTCAAGGAAAGGAGCGAAGTATGCACGTTTTCCTAGAAAAAAACAGTGGATTCGTACCATACGACCTCTTAGGGCATTTCTACGTTCTCTTAGAGATGATGGAAAGGTTAGCAAAAGTGATTATCGCAAATATTATCGAAAGGCAAAGGGTGGTGAATTTAGAAGTAAACATCATCTTCATTCTCATCTTATTTCTGATGGTGTCTTAAAAGAGGAGGGTAAACAATGAAACAAGGACCGCGATATTACACTAAACCAAGAAGACGACGTGAAGGTAAAACAGACTATAGAAAAAGACTCAGACTGCTAAAATCTAGAAAGACAAGGATAGTGGTGAGAAATTCTCTGAAGAATATCTGTGTACAGTTTGTTGGCTATGATGAAGTTGGAGATAAAATTCTCGCTTCAGCTATTTCAAAAGAACTTATCAAAAACTATCAATGGGAATATTCAACATCTACAACTCCTGCAGCATATCTAACAGGTTTATTAGCTGCAAAGAGAGCCAAAGACAGTGGCATAGGTGAAGGAGTGCTAGATATAGGACGGCGAATTCCTGTTAAAGGCTCTAAAGTTTTTGCTGCACTTAAAGGGACATTAGATGCAGGTATAGAATGTCCACATGATGCTAAGCAATTACCGGATGAAGATAGACTTCTAGGAAAACATCTTGATGGAAAAATCATGGCCAAGGTGACGGATATCAAAAGTAAGATTATTGGGGGCAAATAATGGCAAATAGGAGACGACGTGGGAAAAGACCACAAAGAAAAAGGGAAAAAAGGCCCGTAGAGTGGGACCCAAAGACTCGGCTTGGAAAAATGGTAAAAAGTGGGAAGATTACTACCATGGATGATGCTTTAAAAACGGGTTTACCTGTCAGAGAGCCAGAAATTGTAGACATCTTACTTCCAGAAACAGATGATGAGGTACTGGATGTGAACATGGTTCAACGTATGACTGACTCTGGCCGACGAGTGAAATTTGTTATTACCGTAGCCGTAGGAAACAATGATGGATACGTTGGACTTGGTCAAGCAAAGGGAAAGGAAGTTGGTTCAAGTATACGAAAGGCCATAGAGAATGCAAAAGTAAATGTGATAGAGATTAGAAGAGGATGTGGGTCATGGGAATGTGGCTGTGGGAAACCCCATACCGTACCATTTGCCATAACAGGGAAAAGCGGATCTGTTGAAATAACATTTAAACCTGCCCCACAAGGAATTGGCCTTGCAACCGGAGATGTGGCCAAAAAGATACTTAGACTAGCCGGAATAAAAGATTGCTGGGCATTCACAAATGGAAAAACAAAAACTACAGTAAACTATGCGAAGGCTGTTTTTGATGCGTTGCAAAAAAATACACAAATGAGAGTCATGAAAAGCGAAATCGCAAATATCGGTATATTATCTGGAAGTGTAGGTCCCACTACTCCAGAGGAAACACAAATAAAGCCTTCAGAGGAGGCAGAATAACATGGTTTTTGCAGTAGTGAGAGTTAGAGGAACAGTGAACATAAAGCCAGACATTAAACGTACTTTGCAGTTGCTCCAATTAACTAGAGTCAACCATTGTGTACTGGTAGAGAAAAATGCAAATATGAAAGGTATGCTACAAGTAGCAAAAGATTATGTTACCTGGGGCGAGGTAGACAAAGACCATTTGTCGAAACTTATACATACAAGGGGCAAACTAGCAGGAGACAAAGAATTAACTGAAGAGTATATCAAATCTGCTACATCCCACAACAGCATAGAAAAACTCTCCCAAGAAATTATAGACAACAAATTCAAATATAAGGACATTCCAGACGTTAAACCAATCTTTCGACTTAGCCCACCTAAAAAAGGATACGAGGGCATCAAAAGATCATTTACTAATAAAGGAGCATTAGGATATCGAGGGAAGGAGATAAACAAGTTAATTGGCAGAATGATATAAAAAGATTTGAATATTTCAAAAGATTTTTATATTGAATCTGTCTTGCCAAATCTCAGAGGGGAAAAAGATATGGAAGAAATGTTGTATGGCATAGAGATACACAAGGGCAAAGGAAAATACCTAGGGAAACTATTCTCAGATGCAGATGGTGTTAAAGAATTTAGAAATGATCACCTGGATCGGTTGCTAAGAGACATGACTATAGACATGCAACTTGCTCTTGAGGAGTTTTCAAACCGTTCCAATGAGTTCACTGAATCCCAAGGAGTTTGAAAAAGGAGCTAAGGGTAATCTTTTTAAATGTTTCTGGTATTTGGTGCTTCTACTAAATCCAGATATGGAGGACAAATTTGAAATACACTCGTTTCGAAAAGGCACGCATAATTGGTGCTAGGGCATTGCAAATATCCATGGGGGCTCCCTCATTAATTAAAATACCAAAAGACGTTATTTTCCCCATTGATATAGCCATGCTTGAATTCAAGGAAGATGCAATACCAATTACAGTTAAAAGAGCCGAGGAGCAAGTATAGTTTAAGGAGAAAATTACATGACTACGACCAAAGATCAGCAGGAAGAAGACGTTAAAAAAGATGAAAAGATGATGGCGTCCGAAGAGACATATATGACTTCTGGCGTCCATATCGGAACAAGACAGAAAACAGCAGATATGAAGAAGTACATATACAAGGTCAGAAATGATGGATTATACATCATTGATGTAAACAAAACTGATAAGAAAATAAATATTGCTGCGAAGTTTCTTGCCAAATACAATCCTGATAATGTTTTGGTTGTGTCTGTACGCCAGTATGGGCAAAAGCCCATCAGAAAGTTGTCCGAATATACAGGAATAAAAGTCTTGGATGGGCGTTTCAGACCAGGCACACTAACAAATCCCAGTGCCAAAGGATTCCTTGAGCCTGAACTGATAATTGTAACTGATCCGCTTGCTGATATACAGGCATTACATGAAGCAAAAAACATTGGCATTCCAGTTGTGGGATTATGTGATACCAATAACGAACTGAAATACCTTGACATAGTGATACCAACAAACAACAAGGGAAGACGTGCGTTAGCCCTTGTATATTGGCTTTTAGCCAGAGCCATAACAAAAGAGCAAGGCAAGATAAAATCCTATGATGATTTTAAGCCTACAGTGGAAGACTTTGAAGCTGAACTTTAAATAGTTTTTTGAATTGTCTAAATATTAAACCTGAAGGGAGACACCTTGCAAGTTGAAGTAAATGATAAAATCATACTAGTTGGTACCGCACATATTTCTAAGGATAGTATAAAAGAAGTAAAGGAATCTATTGAAAAATATAAGCCGGATGTTGTCGCAGTTGAACTTTGCAAGAGGCGATATGAAGGTATAACTAAAAAAGATAAATGGGAAAACACGCCGGTCACCTCACTTTTAAAATCAAATAACGCATATTTCATGCTGGCACAAACATTTTTGTCATCCATTCAAAGAAAGCTGGGTAAGGACCAAGGCGTTGAACCTGGTTCTGAGATGATTGCAGCAATGGATGAAGCGAAGAAGCATAATATAGATATTGCACTCGTGGATAGAGACATATCAGTAACCTTAAAAAGAGCTTGGAAAAAGATGGGTATTAGAGAGAAATTTCGATTGGTATGGGAATTTCTAAAGGCAATTTTGGGGTATGACGAGGAAGAACTAGAAGAGCTTGATCTAAAGGAGATCATGGATCAAGATGTGATATCTGCTATGATGGAGGAATTCGGCGAGATTGCGCCAAGCGTAGCCAATGTACTCATCCATGAGAGAGATAAGTATATAGCCAAAAAAATTCTTGATGAAAGCAAGAAGGGGCGAGTTGTAGCTGTAGTGGGCGCAGGTCACATTCAAGGTATCAAAAAACACTTGGAAAAGAAAGAATTGAATGTCGATTTAAAGGAACTGGAATATGTCCC
>CAYLOF010000166.1:2680-4439 GCA_964385215.1 uncultured Thermoplasmatales archaeon | reverse complement strand
AAAGCATCTATGGGCTTGTACCTTCTGCATCTACTGCACTGTTTGTGTTGTACACCGTCTATGACTTTGGATTTGTTAGTCATGTTCTCCCTTTAAGTTTTAAAACGGGTTCCAGCAATCCAAAAAAACTGTTTAAAAATGAAATTAAAAACTGCTTTCTTGGATACCAGAACCCAGTAGTAAAATATCCTAATTATTATATATGTGTTTCTCTTATAATCTTGCGGTAGGCGGAATAAGATGGTTGTTTCCTCACAATTATTATTCGCTCGTCTACCTTCTTGTTATACATTCATTAAAAATGTAGGTAAAAGTGCATATAAAATGGTTTAATACTAGTGAACTCAGCATTTTCTTCCCCGCTTCCAGAATAATATCAATGCCATTACAAAAATTGCAAAGATGAACTCGAAGCCAGGAGTTTCTTCTTGTTCCTTCTGATACATCTTTAATCCCTCTCCTCGACTGTAAGAATAATCCCACTCGCCATCTCCATTGCCATCTATTAAGTATTTTCCATTGTCATAGTCAACATCTGAGTTCTGATTACTTATATCATTATGGAACGAGTCATAGGTTCCATCACCATCTTCATCAACTAGATATCCTTTTATTTCATCATCAATAAGCCACATGTCTATTAAAACAGTGTACTTAGTGGTTCCAGATTCCATCTCGTTATCATATGCTTTTACGGAAATTGTGTATTCTCCAGCAGTTGTCCAGTTATGTGTTTGTGTTGTTGCAGTTCCGTTTGGTAAGAAATCTGTTGTTGTCGTTTCGCTATCACCCCAGTCAAAGATATATTGTATCGTGCCATTATCCGCATCGGTTGATACAGCACTGTATATATATTCAGAGTTTTGTGTTCCGGTTGATATTCCATCTACTTCTGGGGCAGTTGGAGGAATGTTTGGTTTACTTATAACTACTGTAATGGTATCATCATCGGTTGCTCCTTCATTATCAGTTACGGTTAACGTTACGATATATTCGCCAGGGTCTGCATAGGCATGTGTTGTTACATCGCCATATCCTGTTGTTTCATCCCCAAAATTCCAAGTGTAATTGGTTATACTTCCATCTTCATCTGAGCTGAGTGATCCATCAAATATTACTGGGGTGTTAATAAATTCCGAAGTTTCACTAGCAGAGGCATTTGCAATTGGATCTTGATTAGTTGGTAGGGGATTGTATGGAGGATTGTAAGGTGGTTGAGTGCTTTGCTTTTCCGTAGTAAAACTCCATATAGGACCTTCAGCAAAAGTGCCATTTTTATCCCAAGCTATAACTTTCCAATAATACTTTTTATTGTAACTCATCGTACCTGGATCATAATTTGTACCAGATTGATTGGAGCTTATCTTTGAAGGAGGATTTGATATTCCGAAGTAAACGTCATAAGTCACGGCATCACCAGAATCAGGATCACCGCCAGACCAGCTTAAAATCTTATTTCTATCAATGTTTGTTTTTCCATCTGATGGTGATGGATTACTGGGATTATACGGTGGGTTATTTGAAATTACCCATATTTTCACTGTTGCCTCATTGGAGTAATCTATTCCATCAAACGCCTTATATGTAAAACTATCAATCCCATTATAACCAACAGTTGGAGTATATCCAAAGGACCCATTATTAAACAATGTAAGAACGCCATTTAACACATTGCTTATTAGACTCGCAGTCAACAAGTCACCATCCGCGTCTGTATCATTTGATAGTACTCCTGGTTCAGGTACGTTCAAGGTTCCAT